>JBDSBD010000209.1:0-11483 GCA_039921765.1 Burkholderiaceae bacterium | reverse complement strand
TCGCGATCGGAAATCTGTTCGGCGCTGTAGGGCAAACCGATCTTCTTCGCGGTCCAGCGTGCGGTGGCCGGCATGATCTGCATCAGGCCGGAAGCGCCGGCGCCAGACCGTGCGTCCATGACGAAGCGCGACTCCTGGCGGATCAGCCCGTACACATAGGCCGGGTCGAGGCCGATCGCACGCGCCTGCGCCTGCACTTCGGCGCGGAACGGCGTGGGGAAGCGCTGCGCCATGTCGACCTCGTTGCGCGTGCGGTCGCTGGTGTTGATGCAGCGATCCCAGACCTTGCGGTCGCAGGCCAGTTGCGCCGCGGCGAGCAGTTCGCGATCCTTCATTCCGCGCAAGGTGAAGTTCCACTCACGCACACCTTCGCTGCGCAGGCCCAGCTCGATCAACTGAAGTGCGCGGACGAGGCCCGGCGTACTCGCGGTCGCGCTGCGCTCTTCGGCTGTGAGCGGCGCCGGCCGCGGGGGAAGCGCAACCGCCTGTCCGAGGCTCTCGGCGGCCAGCGCGCCATAGAAATCCAGAGGCCCGGCAATGCGCCCCATCAGCTCGCGGCCCAGGGCCCGCATCGCCGGCGCGTCCTGCGAGTCGCTCGCCATCGCGAGCAGGGCGCGTGCCTTCCAGTACACCCATGCCGGCTCGCGCTGCTCATCTGCGCTCATCGCGTTGATCGCCTGCATGACCTGCTGCCAGCGCGCCCGGCCGTTGTCGGCGCGCAGCGCGGCGCGCACCTTCCACGCCAGGGTGTCATCGGAGCGCTCGATATCCTGGAGAGCCTTGCCGGCGCGCTGGGCCGCGCGCTGGAAGCGGTCGGCCGCCTCGGGCTGAAGCTTGATGGCCGACTGCTTGGCCACCATGGCCCAGGTCCAGGCGCTCAGGTCGGCAGGCAAGGCCGCGTCCCAGCGCCCATGGAGCTGGGTGGCGGCGGCTTCAGGGTCGCTGTCGGCCATGCGGGTGAGCGCCAGCGCGGCCAGCTCGGCGCCGTCACGGCTCTTGGCCGAGGCGGTGCGCGCCAGGTAGCGCGCCGGATTGTCGAGCAACGCAGCCAGGCCACTCGCGGCCGCCGGCCCGATCAACTGCACGGCCTGGCGTGCCGCGCGCGGGCGGCGTGCGTCGATCGCGGCGCGGGCCTTGCGCCAGACCTCGGCAGGACCGAACTGCCTTGCGCCGAACAACGTGGTGGCGAGCAGCGCGCAGCCGTCGTCGGCGTCGCGTTGCGCGAGCCAGGCGTCGAGCGCGGCGGCGCGCACATCCTTGCCGCCCAGGTGCTCGACGAGCAGCGCGTAGCAGCTCACGTCGCGGTCGTCGTTCATCCGGAAGCGCGGGTACTCGGCAGCAAAGTTGACCCAGTCGCGGCGCTTGCCGAGCTCGAGCAGCCAATCGTTGCGCAAGCGGTCTTCCACGTACGTGCCGGGCCAGCGCGCCGCAAAGGCATCCAGCTCGCTCTGCTGGGCATCGCCGAGGCGGTTGGTGAGCTCCCAGTAGTCGGCCCACATCGCCAGCGGGTGCGCGGCCTGGATCGCCGCGTCGCGATCCGCGGCCAGGCGAACACGATCCTTCTTTCGCAACGCGTCGCGCGCATCGACGATGGTGGCGTCGCCGGTCTGGGCATGAGCAGGTGGTGCCACCCAGAGCAAGGCCGCGCCCAGCACGAGCGCGCTCAGGCAAACGGCGCCGCGCCGCGCCGCGCCGGTGCGACGCCCATATACTGAACCGAGGAAGAAGTTCCGCTGCAACGTCATCGTGATGCCATCTTGAAATCCGACCCGTCCGAGACCGCTGCGTCCCGTCAGGCCCTGAGGAATGAACTGCTCGCGGCGCGCGAGCGCTTTATCGCCACCGAGCAGGCACTGCCGGCCGCCCAGGCCCTTGCCCATCATCTCGCCGACGTGCTGGCGCATCTGGAGCCCGAGGTCCTGGGCCTGTACTGGCCGATCCAAGCTGAATTTAACGCACCCGCGGCGATCACCGCAGACACCACGCTGGCGCCGTTGCCACTCGCGCTGCCTTTTGCACGCCGCGCCGGGCACGATATGACGTACCGGCTGTGGGATCGCACCACGCCGACGCTGGCCGACGAATGCGGGATCGCGACGGCCGGCGGCGCGCCGATCGTGCCCGACGTGGTGCTGGTGCCTTGCGTGGGCTTCACCGACGCAGGCTGGCGGCTCGGCTACGGCGGCGGCTACTTCGACCGCTGGCTCGCCCGCCACTCGCATGTCACCGCCATCGGCGTGGCGTGGTGGGTGGGCCGGCTCGAAGGCGCAAGGTTCAGCCCCGAGCCGCACGACCGCGCGCTGACCTTGGTCGTGACCGAACGCGGGGTCGTCTAAGGCGGCGTGGCTCGAGCTGTGCCCGCCGGAGCGTCCGCACTGGTGCCCGCTTCGCCGATCGCCGCACGCGTCAATGCGGCCTGCTCAAGCACCCAGGCGCAGAACTGAACCACCTCGGGGCGGCTGCGGCTGGCCGGCGCCTGGACCAACCAATACAGGAACGGGCTGCCGATCCGACCTTCCGGACCGAACGGCTCGACCAGCTCGGCGCGTTGCAGCGCCTCGACCACCAGCGCGACGCGCGCCAGCGCCACGCCCTGCCCGGTCAGCGCAGCCTGCACCTGCTGTTAGGTGTAGTCCAGGTACAGCCAACGCTTGGGCTGCAGTGCCGGCTGGCCGTGGCGGGCGAGCCAATCGCGCCAGCTCAAGGACCCGATGCTGGCCTTGGGGTCGTGCTCCTCGGCCAGCGTGTGCTGCGCCAGATCGGCCGGCGTCGACAAGGGCGGCGCCTCGCCGCGCCGGATCTGCTCGGCAAACGAGCGGCTGACCACCGGCGTGAGCACCTCGCCGAACAGGCGCACCGCGCCGGGAGATGCCTGCGCCGGACTGCAGTAGCGCAGCGCGAGATCGAGCTCGGGGTCGTCGAGATCGACGATCGCGTCGGCCGTCGAGACGCGGATGTCGATGTCGGCGTGCTGGCGCTGAAAGGCCTCGATGCGTGGCAGCAGCCACAGCGAGCCGAACGAGGCGAACGTGGTCAGGCTGACCCGCCGGCGGCTGCGCGTCTGACGAATCTGGCGCACGCTCGCATCGATTTTCTGCAGGCTGGCCTGCACGACCTGCAGCAAGTCCTGCCCGTCCTGCGTGACTTCGACGGAGCGCGTGCCGCGCACGAACAGCGGCGCGCCGAGTTCGGTTTCGAGTGCCTTGATCTGGCGACTCATCGCCGATTGCGTGACGAACAGCTCGTCGGCAGCCTGGCTGAAACTGAGCAACCGGGCCACCGCCTCGAACCCGCGCAGGTGGGTCAGCGAGAGCGGCCGGCGAAACTTTGTATTCATACCATTTCGGCATCAATGCCCGATAGAGATCTCATTGGATTCTTTCTCGATTCACAGGGATGATAGCCATGTGCAGTGAAGGAGATTGATGATGAATTCGGAAACTTACTCGACCCCCTTTCAAACCCTTTCCGAGCGCGTGCAACGCATCGAGCCGGGGCGCGCGGTGCGCCTCGGGCGGCGCGGCGGCGTGCTCAGCATCGTCGAGGGGCGCGCCTGGTTGACGCGCAACGGTGAACTCGGCGACCACCTGCTCACGGCAGGCCAGCAGGTGCGACTCGGCGCCTTGGAGCGGGCCGTCGTCGAGCCCTGGGATCGCGGCGTCGGCGTTGCGCTGCGCTGGCAACCGCGCGGTCAACGCTGGTCGGCGACGCTCCTGAGCGAGCCCTTGCGCGCCCTCGCCTTCGTGGCCGGAGCCCTGGCTCGAGCCCTGCGCGGCGCAGCCACCCGCCTGACGGTCCTGGCGCGCAACGCGGCCTCGAGTGCCAACCGTGCCCAGGGCTGCATCAGCGCCTGCGACTCGATGGCATCGGTGGGTGCGCTGAAGTAGCCCAGCGTCACCGCCTTGCCCGCGGCCTGGTAGACGAAGGGCGTGCAGCCGGCCCCGTCGAAACGCGCCCGGGTCTGCGCATCGGCCTTCAGATACAGGCGCTCGCCGATGACCAACGCGACGAACAGTTCATCAAGGTACACGCCGTGCCCGCCGAACATGCGGCGCGCGCGCACCTCGCCGGCGCCACCGAGCAGATCGAGGCAATGCTGGACGAACCCGTCGCGGCGCGTGCTCATGGCGCAGTCTCGCACAATGGCGGCGCCCCCCCTCAACCCGGAGCCCGCATGCCATCCACTGCCGACATGAGCGAGAACGACGCACTGCGCAAGAAGCTGATCCAGGTGCGCCTGGCGCTGCCCGACCGGCTCGAGCGCGCGGTGGAGCTGCAAAGCGTGCTGCGCGCCTGGCTGGTGAGCCGCCGCGAAGCCTCGATCGGCGCCTACTGGCCGATCAAGGGCGAATTCGATCCGCTGCCGGCGCTGTACCGCTGGAGCGAGGGCGGCCCCGACGGCTCGCCGCGCCGCATCGGCCTTCCGGTGGTCGACAAGGAAAAGGGTTTGCTGACGTTCCACGTCTGGTACCCCGGCTGCCCGATGGAACTCGACGCCTACGACATCCCCAAGCCCAAGGACACCGACTTCTTCCACCCACTGATCCTCGTCGTGCCCTGCGTGGGCTACGGCCCGGGCGGCGTGCGGCTCGGCTACGGCGGCGGCTTCTTCGGCCGCACGCTCGCCTCCTTGCAGCCGCGCCCGTTCACCGTGGGCGTGGGCTACGGCCATGGCTTCCAGCCGATGCTGCGCGCGCAGCCCGGTGACCTGCCGCTGGACGCGATGCTGACCGAAGATGGTGTGATGTGGCAGCGGCCCTGAGCGCCTGCGCTCGGGTCCGTGCCAGCCACCCGCGACGCCGCCCCGGGCAGGCCTGGGCACGGCTGGCCGGCTCCGCGCGATGGCGCAGCCGCACCGCTTCGGCGCCTCGGCCTACCATCCGAGCCGCGTGCAGATCTCGAGCGGGAGCCCGGCCTGGTTCATCGTGTAGAAATGGATGCCCGGCGCACCGCCCCTGATCAGGCGCTCGCACAGCTCCGCCACCACGTCGATGCCGAAGGAACGGATCGACGCCGCGTCGTCGAGAAAGCCTTCCATCTTGAGCGCGACCCAGCGCGGGATTTCGATGCCGTCGCGCTGCGCGAACTGCGCAATCTTCGCGAAGTTGTGGAACGGCATGATGCCGGGCACCACCGGCACCGTGGCACCGAGCTTGCGGGTCGCGTCGACGAAGTGGAAGTAGGCATCGGGGTTGAAGAAGAACTGCGTGATCGCTGAAGTAGCACCCGCGTTGACCTTGTCGACATAGTGGCGCAGGTCGCGCGCCGCGTAGCGCTGCTCCGGGTGGTATTCGGGGTAGGCGGCGACCTCGATGTGCCAGTCGGCACCCTGCTCTTCGCGGATGAAACGCACCAGCTCGGCGGCGAAGCGGAACTCGCCGGTCGTGGCGGTGCCGCTCGGCAGATCGCCGCGCAGCGCGACGATGCGGCGGATGTTGCGCACGCGGTAGGTGGCGAGCGTTTCCCTCAGGCCGGCGCGCGTCGAGCCCACGCACGACAGATGCGGGGCGGCTTCGAATCCGGCATCGGCAATCGCGTTCACGGTGGCGAGCGTCTTGTCGCGGGTCGAGCCGCCGGCGCCGTAGGTCACGCTGAAGAACTCCGGGTGCACCGCGCCCAGTTGCCTGACCACGTCGCGCAACTTGGCGTCGCCGACCGGCGTGTTGGGCGGGAAGAACTCGAAGCTGACCGGAACGGCCGGGGACACTGCGGAATTCATCGCGCCTCTCCTTCGTTGGATGGGGGCACGACCTGCGCCCACACGAAAAACTCATGATTGCCGTCACCGCCGGCGATCGGGCTCGCGAAGTAGCTGCGCACCTCGAGGCCCTGCACGGCGCACGCAGCGCGGATGCGTTGCTCGACAACCGGGTACGAGGCGCTGTCCTTGACCAGACCGCCCTTGCCGATCTGCTGCGGCTGCAGCTCGAACTGCGGCTTCACCAGCATCAGCAGATCGCCCCGCGGCGCGAGGTACCGTGCGAGCGTGGGCAGCACCAACGTGAGCGAGATGAACGACACGTCGCCGGTGACCACATCGAAGCTGTGCGGCTCGTTCGCCACCTCGAACGCGGAGCCCGCGACCTCGCGCGCGTTCAGACCCTCATGTGCCGTCACGCGCGAATCGCCGGCGATCTTCGGATGCAGCTGGCCGCGGCCCACGTCAATGCCGACCACCCGCGCAGCGCCGCGCTGCAGCAGCACGTCGCTGAAACCGCCGCTGCCCTGGCCGACGTCGAGGCAGCGCGCGCCCGCCACATCGATGCCGGTGCGCGCGAGCGCACCGTCGAGCTTCAGGCCGCCGCGCGACACGAAACGCAGTTCGGCGTCGTCGGTGACCTCGATCGGGCAGTCCTGCGGCAGGTCCTCGCCCGCCTTGCGCGGCACGGCCCAGCCCTTCGGGCCATGCCAGCGCACCGCGCCGGCATCGATCAGGCGTTGTGCGGCCGAACGCGTCGGAGCCAGGCCACGCTGCAGAAGGAGTTGATCAGCACGCATCGCCGTCGACACCATTCACCCGACACGCTCGCGACAGGCTGCCATAGTTGTCAGCCAAGCGCACCGCTTCGGCAGCCCCGGGCTGCCGAAGATTTCGAGGGCCGGCGCCGGCGGGCCGAACATCGCGGTGCTTCGCTTCAGTAGCGATAGGTGTCAGCCTTGTATGGGCCCGCCTTGCTCACACCGATGTAGGCGGCCTGCTCGTCGGTCAGCTCGGTCAGCATCGCGCCAACCTTCTTCAGGTGCAGCCGTGCCACCTTCTCGTCGAGGTGCTTGGGCAGCACGTAGACCTTGCCCACCTCGTACTGGTCGGCCTTGGTGAAGAGCTCGATCTGCGCAATCGTCTGGTTGGCAAACGAGCTCGACATCACGAAACTCGGGTGCCCGGTGCCACAGCCCAGGTTCACGAGCCGGCCCTTGGCGAGCAGGATGATCTGCTTGCCCGGTTTGCCGTCAGCGCCGGGGAAGGTGATGTGGTCGACCTGAGGCTTGATTTCTTCCCATTCGTACTTCTCGATGGACGCGATGTCGATCTCGTTGTCGAAGTGGCCGATGTTGCAGACGATCGCCTGGTCCTTCATCGCCACCATGTGGTCGTGCGTGATCACGCGCTTGTTGCCGGTGGTGGTGACGAAGATGTCGGCGCGCGATGCGGCGTATTCCATCGTCACGACCTTGAAGCCTTCCATGGCCGCCTGGAGCGCGTTGATCGGGTCGATCTCGGTGACCCAGACCTGAGCGGAGAGCGCGCGCAGCGCCTGCGCCGAACCCTTGCCGACGTCGCCGTAGCCGGCCACGCAGGCCACCTTGCCGGCGATCATCACGTCGGTGGCGCGCTTGATGCCATCGACCAGCGATTCACGGCAGCCGTACAGGTTGTCGAACTTGCTCTTCGTGACCGAGTCGTTGACGTTGATGGCCCGGAACAGCAGCGTGCCCTTGGCGCTCATCTCGTTGAGGCGTTGCACGCCGGTCGTGGTTTCCTCGGTCACGCCGAGGATGGCCGCGCTCTTGCGGGTGTACCAGTTCGCGTCCTGCGCGAGCTTGGCCTTGATCGCCGCGAACAGACAGGTTTCTTCCTCGCTGCCCGGATGGGCGAGCACCGACGCGTCCTTCTCGGCGCGCTGGCCCAGGTGCATCAGCAGGGTGGCGTCGCCGCCATCGTCGAGGATCATGTTCGGGCCTTCGTCGGCAGCTCCCTTGGGGCCGAACTCGAAGATGCGGTGCGTGTAGTCCCAGTAGTCGGCCAGCGTCTCGCCCTTGTAGGCGAACACCGGCGTGCCTGCGCCACCGTTCGCAGCATTGGCGGCGAGCGCCGCGGCCGCGTGATCCTGGGTCGAGAAGATGTTGCACGAGGCCCAGCGCACGCTCGCGCCCAAGGCCTGCAAGGTCTCGACCAGCACCGCGGTCTGGATGGTCATGTGGATGCTGCCGGCAATGCGCGCGCCTTGGAGCGGCTGGCTCTGCGCAAACTCTTCGCGGATCGCCATCAGGCCGGGCATCTCGGTCTCGGCGATGCGGATTTCCTTGCGCCCCCAGGCGGCCAGCGCAAGATCGGCGACGACGTGGTCCACGCCGGAAGGATTGGGTTTGAGAACGGCGTTCATGTGAGGCTCCATCGGTGAGAGGAACCCGCACGCGGTCTCGGGGATGGCGACTTCGCTCACCCACGAGGACGACTCGTGCGGGTGAGCGCGGTTGCATACAGGTTTCCGAGCCTGGGGCGGCCGCGATCGCGGCCGGCCTTGCAACGCTCCTCGGAAAGTGTTGACATTGTAGTGGGCATCGTGGTCGGCGCCGGTGTTCGCCGGGCCGCCGTGGCATGCCGGCCGAGGCCGGAAACGCCGCAGCGGCACCGCGGTCGCGATCGGGCTGCGATGCCGCCCCGCCCGGCGCCCGCAGCTGTGCAAAACTCCCGCCGCATGAATGCCACCACCCCTCGAGCCTGGGCCGAACTGCCCGTCGCCGCCGCGCGCGCGGTGCTGGGCGTGCTGACCGACATCGACGACACCTTGACGACGGCCGGCGCGATCACGCCCGACGCGCTTGCCGCGCTCGCCCGGTTGAAGGCCGCGCGCGTGCCGGTGATCGCGATCACCGGGCGACCCATGGGCTGGAGCGAGCCATTCGCGCAGCCGCCGCCGCGCGGCTGGCCGATCGAGGCGATCGTCGCCGAGAACGGCGCGGTGGCGCTGTTCTGCAACGCGCGCGGCGAGTTGACGATCGAGTACGCGCAGGACGAGCCCACGCGCACGCGCAACGCGAAGCGCCTGCAGGACGTGGCTCGGCGCGTGCTGCGCGAAGTACCGGGCGCCACCTTGGCGCGCGACAGCGCCGGGCGCGTCACCGACATCGCCGTCGACCACGCCGAGTTCGCCCGGCTCGACGCCACGCAGATCGAACAGGTGGTGGCGCTGATGCACGCCGAGGGCATGAACGCAACCGTGAGCTCGATCCACATCAACGGCTGGTTCGGCGCGCACACCAAGCTCAGCGGCGCGCGCTGGATCGTGCAGCGCCTGCTCGGACGCGACCTCGAGGCCGAGCGCGCGCATTGGGTCTATGTCGGCGACTCGACCAACGACCAGCAGATGTTCGGCCACTTCCCGCTCAGCGTCGGCGTGGCCAACCTGATGGAGTTCGCGGCGCAGCTCACGGTCTGGCCGGCCTACCTCACCGCCGGTGCGCGCGGCGCCGGCTTCGCCGAGGTCGCCAGCGGCGTGCTTGGCGTGCGCTGACGCCGGCCCCAAAAGCTGCGTCGACCCTTGCACCGAGCGCCGCTGCACGCCGGCCGACGGGGCGCCTCGCGCGGGCCGATCGATGGACGCTGAAGCGACCGCGCCGGCTCCACGCTGAACCGCATCGGGGTGCCGCGTCCGATTGAACGCTTCGCTACGGGCCGCAGCGAACGCCAGCGCGCTGTGCAAAACTTCTGCATGTCTTCGCCCACCTCCATGACACCGTCGCGCTCGCCCGATCCAGCGGCCTCGCTGCCGCCGCTCGTGATCGCCGCCGCGCTCGCGCTCGCCGCGGCCGTGTCGCTCGGGCTGGCGCGTTTCTCGTACGCGCTGCTGTTGCCACCGATGCGCACCGACCTGGACTGGAGCTACCTGACGGCGGGCGCGATGAACACCGTGAACGCGGCGGGCTACCTGGCCGGCGCCTTGCTCACCCCGAGCTGGCTGCGCCGGTTCGGGGCCCGCCGCGTGCTGCTCGGCGGCGGCGTCGCGGCCGCCGTGCTGCTGGCTGCGCACGGCGCGACTCTCGTCGATTCAACGCTGTACCTGCTGCGCTTCCTGACGGGAATAGCCAGCGCCGCAACCTTCGTCTCGGGCGGCGTGCTTGCGGCGCGCCTGGGCAGTCGTGGGCCCGAACCAGCCACCGCTGGCAGGCCAGCCCGCAGCGCACCGACCGCCGGTCTGGTGCTGGGCATCTACTACGGCGGCACCGGCGCCGGCATCGTGGTTTCGACCTTGCTGGTGTCACCGCTCTCGGCGCTGCCGATTCCGCACGCCTGGCGCTGGGCCTGGGTCGCGCTGGGGGTGGCCGGGCTGCTCGCCACCCTGCTGACCGCGCTGGCAACCCGCAGCCTGGCCGACGGCAGCACGGCCGCGGCGGCACGCAGCGCATTCGGCTGGCGGCGCTTCGCCTGCGGGCTTGCTTCGTATTTTCTGTTCGGCCTGGGCTACATCGGCTACATGACCTTCGTGATCACCCTGTTGCGCGAGCAGCAGCTCAGCAACACGATGGTCAACGTCTTCTTCGGTGTGCTCGGGCTTGCGGTGATGGGCTCGCCCTGGCTGTGGGCCGGCTTGCTGCAGCGCCACCGCGGCGGTGAATCGCTGCGCCTGCTCAACGCGCTGCTGGCCATTGCCACCTTGCTGCCGGTACTGAGCGCGCACCCGCTCGCAGTGTTTGCTTCCGGGCTGCTTTTCGGCGGCGTGTTCCTGTCGCTGGTGGCCTCGACCACCGCGCTGGTGCGCCACAACCTGCCGCCCACGGCCTGGGCTGCGGGCATCAGTGCGTTCACGATCGTCTTTGCAGCCGGCCAGATCGTCGGGCCGACACTGGTGGGCTGGCTCGCCGACGGCTCGGGCGGCCTGCGCGGCGGCCTGGCCTGGTCGGCTGGCGTGCTGGCGCTCGGAGCACTCGCAGCGTGGGGCCAAAAGCCACTCGGCGATCGCGAACCGGCGCGCTGAGCGGCGACCGTGTGTCCGAGTTCCCACCCAATCCCCAAGGGCCTTCAACCGTCTCGGATCAAAGATCCGGCCAGGGCCGATTGCGGCCTGCGTTGACGGGTTGGCAGCGCTGAGGGCGAGGATCGGTGCGTGAGCACTGCAGCGCAATGACCGGGGACGTGGCCCTTCTTGCGAGGCTGCGCCGGTGGTGGCCGCCCCGGGCGACCGGTCGGTCACGCTTGAATGCGATCCTGGGTATCAAGTCCCCAGACCGAGAAAGACGCGCATCCTCGCCAGCTCCGCTTCCGGCTCGACGCGGCAAGCGCGTTCACGCGGCGCGCTGCCGCTGGCATGGCCGAGCTCGCTCGCCAGCGCGTCACCCGTCACCGCCAGATTGCCCCAGCCGATCACGCGGTCGTGGTGCAGCAGTGGCAGCGCGTAGTAGCCGAGCTTGCGTTGGGGCGCCGGAATGTAGGCCTCGAAACGATAGCTCCAGCCCCACAGCAGTGCGAAGCGGCGCCGGTCCCAGACGAGCGGGTCGAACGGCGCGAGCAGGCGCACTCCGGCGTCGGGATCGTGGCGCTTCGAGGCCGGGTTCTCGTCGGCCGGCCAGTACCAGGTGCAGCCGTCGATCTGCGCGCTGGCGAGCTGCTCGCGCGCCAGCCGCAGCGCCGCGTGGATGTCGGGCCCCCGCTCGATCTCGGTGGCTGGCCGCCGGGCGCGACCCGCAGCCCTGCAAGCCCTGCCGCCGCGCTATAGCCCGGCCGCTGCACGCAGGCGTTGTGGCTCCGGCACCTGCCTTCGGCC
>JBDSBD010000208.1:0-4637 GCA_039921765.1 Burkholderiaceae bacterium | reverse complement strand
GGCCGCAGCGGTGGCGGCGGTGGCGGTGGCCGCGGCGGTTACTGAACACCGTACGGCCCAGCATTCATCCGCATCAGCGGGTATGCGATCAAGCGGCGGCGCGCAAGCCCGCCGCTTTTTCTTTTGTCAGTGCGTGCGGCGTGGCTTGCGGCCGCGGCCGCGCATCACCCGGTCGAACAGCGGGTTGGGCAGCACGCGCAGCAGCTTGGCGATCACGCCCATCGGCCAGGGGATCACGCGGTAGCTGACGCCGGCGCGAATCGCCTTGAAGGCCCGGTCGGCAAAGGCGGCCGGCGTCATCAGGAACGGCATCGGGTACGGGTTGCCGCGGGTCAGCGGGGTGTCGATGTAGCCCGGCCCGAGGGTCACGACCCTGACGCCGCTGGCAGCGAGTTCGCCGCGCAGGCTCTCGCAGTAGTTGACCACGCCGGCCTTGCTGGCGCAGTACGCACCATGCCCGGGCAGGCCCCGGATGGCGGCCACGCTGGAGATCCCCACCAGGGTGCCGCGGCGGCGCTCCCGCATCGGCGCGACGAAAGGCTGGAACGTCGCGGCCAGGCCGAGGTTGTTGGTCTCGAAAGTCGCGCGCATCACATCGAGATCGTCGAACTCCGCGCTGTCCATGCCGATGCTGATTCCGGCAGCGGCAATCACCACATCGGGCAAACCTTGCGCCGCGAGGCAGTCGCGGCCGACGCCGGTGATGCTCACCACGTCGCGCACGTCGGCCGTATAGACGCGACAGTCGACCGGATCGAAGCCTTGGGCCCGGACCCAGTCCTGCACCTCGACCGGGCGACGGGCGACCAGCGCCAACCGATAACCGGCACGCTGGAAGCGCACGGCAAGCGCCTGGCCGATGCCGCTGGACGCACCGGTAATGAAGGCCAGCGGCGAGGCAGGGTCCGTCATGTCACGGGTTGTCCACGCGGGCGAAGCTTCGCATGGAGGTTGGCGTGACGGACGCGCGCGCGCGCCATCGGGCTTGCCAATCGACCGGCCTTCGTCCGTGCGACCCTGCACTCTCATGGTCGCACCGTGTTGCTGGCAGGGTGGCGTTTGCCCGGCGGCGGCACCAGCACGGCGCGCACGCGGCCCTGGAGCGTGACCTCGCCGGCGAGATTGTCGTAGGCCATCCCGCCGGCACGGACTTCGGTCGCCCCCTGCGTCACGACCACCGGCAGATGGGTGCGCACTCTTTCGACGTCCAGGAAAGCGTGGAGGAACTCGCTGCGAAAGTCGATCGCCTCCAGGTCGCCGAAGGCCTCACGCACGACATGTGCCGCGCCGCTCAATTGCACCTCGCTGCCGTCGCCGTTGGCCAGCGCGTGCTGAGCCGAAGCCCGGGTCACGCGGCCGTCGGGTGCAATCGCACGAAGCCGCGGGTTGTCGATCTCCAGGGTGTCGGTGTCCGGATAGTGGCGCATCACATCGCCTTCGATCTCCGCCCGCAGCGTGCCGTCGGCGGCGAAGCGCTGCACCACGAACTGCGCCATCGTGTAGTCGGGCACGTGGCGCAGCGGCGCAGCCTCGCGCGGCACGCCCAGCACCGGCGTGTTCTTCACGAGCCACCAGGTGCCGAGCGCAAGCACGGCCATCAGCAACAGCGGCAGGTAGGCCGACGCGGTTTCGAGCAGCCGCGGCAGCCACCGCGCGGCGCGGCGCGGCGCGGAACCGGCAAGGCGCCCGATCGCGGGCATCGACACCGCGCCTCGCCCCCCTGCGTCCAACGCGGTCGGCACCGAGGATTGCGTCGTCATGCCGACGCGCCGGCTCAGGCCAAAACGAAGCACCTGCGAAGCTGTGCAGAGAAGGCCTGAGATTGAGCCGCCTACTCTGCGCAATTTCATAGGCGCTTCGATTCGGCGGCTCACGCCACGCCGTCGAGCGTGACGAGCTGGCCGCGCAACAACCCGGCGTATCGACCCGCAGCCATCAGCAGCAGGTCGCAGCATTCGCGCGCCGCGCCAAAGCCACCTTGCGCACGGGTCACGTGCTGCACCACGGCCCTCACTTCAACATGCGCGTTGGCCGGGGCACAGGCGAACGCGGCACGCGTCAGCAGCGGCAGGTCGGGCCAGTCGTCGCCCATCGCGGCCAGCGTGTCCCAGCCCAGGCCGAGCTGGCGCACCAGGTCGGCCGCGGCGGCGAGCTTGTCGGTGGCTCCATAGACCGCGTGCCCGATGCCGAGATCGGCAACGCGGCGCCGCACCGCCGGCGAGTCACGCCCGGTGATGACCACCGGTACGATGCCGCCCTGCGCGAGCAGCTTCAGGCCATGGCCATCGAGGGTGGAGAAGGCCTTGAATTCCTCGCCACGCTCGCTCAGGTACAGGCGCCCGTCGGTGAGCACGCCGTCGACGTCGAAGATCGCCCAGCGGATGCCTTGGGCCTGCAGCAGCAGCTCGGGCGGGTGTTCGAGCGCCGGTTGGAGCGGGGTTGAAGCGCGCATCAGATCACCTTGGCACGCATCAGGTCGTTCGAGTTCAGCGCCCCGACGAGCAGGCCCTGCGCATCGACCACCAGCACGCTGGTGACGCGGTGCTGCTCCATCACGCCAGCGGCATCGACGGCGAGCGCATCGGCACGCACGAGCCACGGGTGCGGGTGCATCACGTCGGCGGCACGCAGCGCGCGCAGGTCGGCCTCGCGCTCGATCAGGCGGCGCAGATCGCCGTCGGTGAAGATGCCCAGCGCGTGGCCGCTCGCGTCGGCCACCGCGGTGAAGCCAAGGCCCTTGCCGGTCATCTCGCGCAGCATCTCGGTGAACGCGGCGTCGGGGCCAACGCGCGGCACCGCATCGCCACTGCGCATCAGGTCGCGCACGTGCATCAGCAACTTGCGCCCGAGCGCACCACCGGGGTGCGAGCGTGCGAAGTCCTCGGCGCGAAAACCGCGCGCATCGAGCAGCGCCACCGCGAGCGCGTCGCCAAGCGCCATCTGCGCCGTGGTGCTGGCCGTGGGTGCGAGGTTCAGCGGGCAGGCCTCCTGGTCGACCGCGCACGACAGCACCAGCTCGGCGTGCCGGGCCAGGCTGCTGTCGGGGTGGCCGGTCATCGCCACCAGCGTGACGCCCAGGCGTTTGAGCGCCGGCACGATGGCAGTGATCTCGTCGCTTTCGCCCGAGTTGGAAATCGCCAGCACCACGTCGCCCGAGGCCACCATGCCCAGGTCGCCGTGGCTCGCTTCGCCCGGATGCACGAACATCGCCGGTGTGCCGGTGGAAGCGAGCGTGGCGGCGATCTTGCGCCCGACATGGCCGCTCTTACCCATGCCCATCACGACCACTCGGCCCTTGCAATCGAGAATCACGCGGCAGGCCTGCGTGAAGCTCTCGCCCTGGCGCGCCTTCAGCCCGAGCAGCGCCTGCGCTTCGATGTCGAAGGTGGCGCGCGCCAACGCGAGCGCCCTGGCGGCATCGAAGGGCGAAGATTCGTCGGCGGGCACGGGAGTTGCGAGGGTGTCCATTAGGATTGCAGGTCGGGATCGGCCGATTCTAGGGTTTGGCCGAACACCCCGGTGCGTGCCGATTGCACTGGCGCAGCCCGCTCTTTGGACACCGGGGATCGATGGCTTCCACGCTCGAACTGGTCCTGCTCTACCTCGTCGCCGCCGTCGCCGCGGTGGTGGTGTGCCGGCTCGTGCGCTTGCCGCCGATGCTGGGCTACCTTGCCGTCGGGGTGCTGATCGGCCCGAACGCAATGGCGCTGGCCCAGGATTCGGAAGGCATTCGCTACCTGGCCGAGTTCGGCGTCGTGTTCCTGATGTTCGTGATCGGGCTCGAGTTCAATCTGCCCAAGCTCAAGACCATGCGCCGCATGGTGTTCGGCCTTGGTCTGAGCCAGGTGGCGCTCACGATGGTGGCGGTCGTGCTCGGCAACCTGGCTCTGGTCTGGGGGCTGCGGCTGGCCGGACACAGTGGGGGACTGAGCTGGCAGAGCTCGGTGGCTATCGGTGGGGCGCTGGCCATTAGCAGCACGGCGCTGGTCGTCAAGCTGCTGTCCGAGCGGCTCGAACTCGACAGCGAGCACGGGCGCCGCGTGATGGGCGTGCTGTTGTTCCAGGATCTGGCCGTGGTGCCGCTGCTGGTGTTGATCCCGGCGCTCGGCTCGTCGCCCGAGGCCTTGCTGCGCGAGATCGCGTTCGCGGTCCTGAAGGCCGGGCTGCTGGTGACCGTGCTGCTGGTCGGTGGCCAGCGCGTGATGCGCTGGTGGCTCACGCTGGTGGCCCGGCGCAAGAGCCAGGAGCTCTTCATCCTCAACCTGCTGCTGGTCACGCTCGGCCTGGCGTGGCTGACCGAGCACGCCGGGCTGTCGCTCGCGCTGGGCGCGTTCATCGCCGGCATACTGATTGCCGAGACGCAGTACAAGCATCAGGTTGAAACCGACATCCGGCCGTTCTACGACGTGCTGCTTGGCATGTTCTTCATCACGATCGGCATGCGGCTCGACGCCCACGAGATCTTCGACCACTGGGCGCTGGTGCTGATACCGGCGCTCAACTCGAGCCCGGCCGACATGGCGGCGTCGATCGGCTGGGCCATGTTGAAGGCGGCCGCGCTGGTCGGCGTGCTGCTGGTCGGCGGCCAGCGCGTAATGCGCTGGTGGCTCACGCTGGTGGCGCGTCGCCGCAGCGAG
>JBDSBD010000207.1:0-7791 GCA_039921765.1 Burkholderiaceae bacterium | reverse complement strand
CGGGGCCACTTCGTGCTCACGCTGTTCGAGCGCCTCACCGCCCAGGAGCTGCCGTTCTATCTGCAGCTGATGAAGCATCTGGCCCGGCACGGCCTGCCGGTGCCCGCACCGATGGCCGACGCCGATGGCGCGATCGTGCACGAGCTGTGCGGCAAGCCCGCTGCCGTGGTGGAGCGCCTGAGCGGCCACCACCATCTCGCGCCTGATGCGGCCGACTGCGCCGAGGTCGGTGCAGTGCTGGCGCGCATGCACCAGGCCAGCACCGACTTTGCGCTGTACCAGCCGAACCTGCGCGGGCTGGCTTGGTGGGTCGAGACCGTGCCGGTGGTCACGCCGTTCCTCGACGCCGCGCAGCGCACGCTCATCCATGCCGAACTCGCGTTTCAGCAGCAGCTCGGCGCGTCCGCGGCGTACGCGGCGCTGCCGCGCGGTGCGATCCACGCCGATCTGTTTCGCGACAATGTGATGTTCGAAGACGCGCCGCAGGGTACGCGGCTCAGCGGCGTGTTCGACTTCTACTTTGCCGGCGTCGACGCCTTCCTGTTCGACATCGCGGTGTGCCTGAACGACTGGTGCATCGACCTCGCCTCGGGGCGCCTGATCGAGGCGCGCGCCAGCGCGCTCCTTGCCGCTTACGACGACGTGCGGCCGCTGGAGGGTGTCGAGCGGCGCCTGCTGCCGGCACTGATGCGCGCCGCGGGCTTTCGCTTCTGGATCTCGCGTCTGTGGGATCTGCACCTGCCACGCGACGCCAGTCTGCTCAAACCCCACGACCCGACCCACTTCGAGCGCGTGCTGCGCGCGCGCGTCGATTCTCCGTGGCACTTCGAAACCAACTCCATCGCATGAAACTCCACACCGTTCCGGCTCGCCAGGGTGCCCTGTGGGTGCGCCAGGGGTTTCGCGTCTTCTTCAGACGACCGATGTCGTTTGCCGGGCTGTTCGCGACCTTCCTCTTCGCGGTGCTCGCGTTCGCGCTGGTGCCCTTCGTCGGGCCGTTCATCGTGCTCGCACTGCTGCCGCTGGTGTCGCTGGGCTTCATGATCGCGACGCGCCGGGTTGCAGACGGCGGTTTCGCAACACCGGTGGTGTTCGCCGAGCCATTGCGCGCGTCGAAGGTGAGCCGCACCGCGGTGCTGCAGCTCGGCTTGATCTACGCGGTCGCCACGTTCCTGATCATGTGGCTGGCCGACGTCGTGGACGGCGGTGCGTTCGAGGCGCTGATGGATTCGCTCCCCGCGGGCCAGAGCACGCCCGAAGCGGTTTCGAGCCAGTTCATCAATCCGCGGCTCGAACTCGGACTGCTGGTGCGGTTCGGTCTGGCCGCGCTGCTGTCGGTGCCGTTCTGGCACGCGCCCGCGTTGGTGCATTGGGGTGGCCACGGCTGCGCCAAGGCGCTGTTCTCGAGCACGCTGGCGTGCTGGCGCAACAAGGGCGCCTTCGCCGTCTACAGCCTGACCTGGGCCAGCGTGATCATGCTCTTCGGCGTGCTGACGAACCTGGTGTTCGCGCTGCTCGGCCAGTTCGAACTGATCGCGCTCACGGCGGTGCCGCTGTCGCTGATCCTCTCGACCGTCTTCTACGCGTCGCTGTACTTCACGTTCGCCGACTGCTTTGGGGCCGACCAGGCCGAAGCGCCGCCCGCCTTGCCTTCACCCACCCTCTGAGAGGACCCAGATGAAAGTTGCCGTCGTCACCGGCGCGGGCAGCGGCATCGGCCGCGCCAGCGCTCTCGCCCTTCTCTCGGCCGGCTGGCAGGTCGTTCTTGCCGGGCGCCGCGCCGAGCCCCTGGTGCAGACCGTTGCGCTGGCCGGCGCCAACGCTTCGAGCGCACTCGCCGTGCCGACAGACGCGAGCGATCCGGCCCAGGTGCGCGCCTTGTTCGACGCCACGCAGACGACGTTCGGTCGCCTCGACCTGCTGTTCAACAACGCCGGCATCGGCGCGCCGCCGCTGCCGATGGACGAACTGAGCGTCGAGCAGTGGAAGGCGGTCGTCGACGTCAACCTGACCGGTGTGTTCCTGTGCACCCAGCAAGCCTTCCGGCTGATGAAGAGCCAGACGCCACGCGGCGGACGCATCATCAACAACGGCTCGATCTCGGCGCATGCGCCGCGCCCGTTCAGCGCGCCCTACACCGCGACCAAGCACGCGATCACCGGCCTGACGAAGGCGACCTCGCTCGATGGCCGCGCG
Source organism: Burkholderiaceae bacterium (assembly GCA_039921765.1). Lineage (GTDB taxonomy): Bacteria > Pseudomonadota > Gammaproteobacteria > Burkholderiales > Burkholderiaceae_C > JBDSBD01. Next base: position 5,595 of record JBDSBD010000207.1, on the reverse strand, counting down.
TTCGACATCGCCTGCGGCCAGATCGACATCGGCAACGCCGCCAGCGAGATGACCGATCGCATGGCGAGCGGCGTGCCGCAGGCCGACGGCAGCCTGAAGCCCGAGGCGCGCATGGACCTGGCCATCGTGGCGAACGCGGTCGTCCACATGGCGAGCCTGCCGCTCGAAGCCAATGTGCTTTTCATGACCGTGATGGCCACGAAAATGCCGTTCGTCGGGCGCGGTTAGGCGCTGCCGGACTCGACCACAGGTGCTACGTTCCCAACGAGAGGATCTCGTTGGCATTGACAATGGCGATGGCGATTTCCTCGGTCGTGACCCGCTTGGCCATCGCCTGATCCCGAATCAGATCGTACGCTGCAGTTTCCGAGATCTGACGCGATCGCATGAGGATGTTCTTTGCCTCAGCGATACGCCGAGCGCCCAGCAACTTGATCTCGAGCTTGCGCATGCGCCGACTCATCGACTTCAGTTCGTCATTCACCTGCCGTGCGACCACCAGCGCCGACAGCAGCCCGAACGAGCGAACCGGGGACGGCAGGACGGCCTTGGCCGCCATGTGCAACACGGTCTCGACAATCGTCGGATTCTCGTAGTTCACGATGGCGATCAGCGTCGGACGCGACTCGCCCTTGAGCCAGTCCCAGCCAAAGTCGACGCTGTCCGGCCGCACCGCCAGGAAGACAACTTCAACGTTCTCGGGCAATGCCGGTGGCGGCGGCCAGAAGGCCTGAACCTGGCATCCGATGCGCTGAAGTTGCTGGGTCAATTGCCGCCCGTCGGGATCGTCGGGATGCAGCACGGCGACCCGCAGCGTGCGCAGATCCTTCAGCAACGCCGGAGTGGTTCTCCCCGTGTGACGCCGCTGTGCCACCGGCTCCACGCCTAGAGCTCCAGCGTGCTGAGCTTGGCCGCCCAGTCACCCAATGAATGTGTCACAAGGTACGGGTCGGGATGAACCGGGCGTGTGGCGGCGCGCACGATCGTGAATTGCCCCTTGGAATTGGCGCGACCGATGCGCGGATTCAGGCAAGTATGGTGATTCGTGGCGTCGATGCGAACGCGGCCTTGCGGCGCATTGAACTCGCGCCCAAGGATTCTCGGCATCAAGGTCAGGATGTCGTCGGAGCCAACCTCGCGATAGGCATCCGCGAATATATGGAGCTGAAAGTAGGCCGCTTCCCAGCACAAGTTCGGAACGCAGTCGTCGCCGAAATGACGGCGGAATCGGTCGAGGCAGCGCCGATTGGCTTCGGATTCGATCGATTGAAAATAGGGTGCCGAGGTGAAATGTCCGGTGGCCACATCCGGACCCATTTGCGAGATCTCGGCTTCCGAAGTGGTGAGACTGCAGATCGGCATGCTCTTCGGATCCAGTCCGGCCTCGGCGTAGGCCCGGTAAAGGCCTGCGGTCGCGTCGCCGACGACGGTGGAGAAGATGAAATCCGGCCTCTTGTTGCGGATGTCGGCAATGATGGGCTGGAAGTCCTTTTCGCCGGCATCGAGCGCCACGTACCGCTCGGCCAGCATCTCGCTGTCCTGATGCTGAAGGACCAACTCCCCCATGATCCGGTTCGATTCGTACGGGTAAATGTAGTCCGACCCGATCAGGTAGACCCGTGCGCCGAAATTCGATGTCATGAACTCTGCGAGCTGTACGCTGTTCTGATTCGGTGCCGCGCCAGTGTAGATGACGTTGCTGGAGAACTCGAAGCCCTCGTAGAGCGTCGGATAGAACAGCATCTTGTTCCATCGCTCGATGATCGGGATCACGGCCTTGCGGCTGCTCGACATGTAGCACCCGAAGATGGTGTTGACCTTGTCATGAACGATGAGCCGCTCGGCGAGCGTCGCATAGACCGAAGGGGTGGAGCGTGCGTCATAGCGGATCGGCACGATCTCTCGACCGTCAATGCCACCCGCTTCGTTGATTTCGTCGATCGCGAGCAGTGTGCCCTGGAGCTGCGAACGTCCGATGGTGGACGTCACTCCCGTCTCGGAAAAAAGTACTCCGATGCGTATGGGATCCTTGTTGGCCATGATGTCCGCTGTCTCCTTCCAGTGGGTAGCGCTCGTCCTGAGCGCAACAAGATCACATTGTGATCTGGCTGGCTGAACGCAGCGGTACCGTCTTGCCCAGCCTACCCACAACGGTGCCCCCCGGCGATTCCATGGCGAACCGCACGAGCATCTGTTGATGCGTCGGAGCTCACGCCATCGAGAGCCGCGCGTCGCACAAGTTCGGTGTCAGGTCAAAGATAGATGGCAGTGTTCCGTCCACCCACCCAGTCGTGCGTCGATTCAGACAGGTTGGGCAGAACCAGGGTGCTCGAGACTCCTTTCTGCGCCGCCGGGGCGCATGATGAACCGCCGCACGTCGGGCAGTTGTTTCGCTTCGTTCGCCGACCGACCATCCCTTCGACCGACCTGGTGACGTCGCCTCGCGCCCCAACACGTTGACCTTCGGGGTCTGCAAGGACGGGTCAGACGGTGAGAAAGGATTTGACCTTCTCCAGGTCCAGGCCGGCGCGGGATTCTTCATGCACGATTCGACCGCGGTCGATGACCAGGAACCGATCCGCCAACTCAAGCGCGAAGCTCAAAACCTGTTCGGACACCACGATGGCAAACTGCCGCTCCTTGCGAAGAACATTCAGGGTGCGGGCAATCTCCTTGATGATGGACGGCTGAATTCCTTCGGTCGGTTCGTCGAGAATCAGCACCTTCGGCTCGGAGATGAGGGCCCGGGCGATTGCCAGCATCTGTTGCTGCCCGCCCGACAGGTTGCCTCCCTTGCGCCGCTTCATCTGCTCGAGCACCGGAAAGAATCGATAGATGTATTCCGGCACGCGTCGATGGCCCTAGTGATCTGCACCGGCCAGGATGTTTTCCTCGACGCTCAGAAACGGAAAGATCATGCGCCCCTGCGGTACGAACGCGAGGCCGTGTTGAACGCGCTCGTAGCTGTGCTTCTTCGCAAGTTCGACACCATTGATCTCGATGCTGCCGGATTTCGCGGGCAGCATACCGATCAGGGCCTTGAGCAGTGTGGTCTTGCCCATTCCATTGCGTCCCATGATCGCCAACGATTCTTCGGCGGCCAAGCTGAAGGAAACGTCGTGAACGGCCTGTGATTCGCCATAGAAAACGTTCAGGTTCTTGACGTCAAACATGGTGTTTGGCTCAATTTCCAAGGTACACGTCGATGACGCGCGGATCATTGTGGATCTCGTCGACGGTCCCCTCGCTCAGCAGCTTGCCTTCATGAAGAACGGTTACCTTGCGGGCAATGCGTTTGACGAAATCCATGTCGTGCTCGATCACGATCACCGACTTGCTCTTTGCAATGCCACTGAGAAGATCGGCCGTCTGCTCCCGCTCGCGCGCGCTCATCCCGGCAACCGGTTCGTCGAGCAATAGCAGTTCGGGGGAGTGAATGAGCAGCATGCCGATTTCCAGCCACTGCTTCTGCCCGTGACTGAGTCGGCCGGCCTTCTGAGGCAACAGGTCGCGCAGGAACACCTGCTCGGCAACCGCGTCGATGCGCTGCATCATTTCTTCATCGAGTCGAAAAAACAGGGAACCGAGGACATTCTGTCCGCCGGGAATCGATATCTCGAAGTTCTCGAGCACCGTCAGGTCCTCGTAGACCGAAGGTGTCTGAAATTTGCGCCCGACCCCGACACGCACAATCGCATGCTCCGACAGCTTCGTGATGTCGCGACCCTTGAACAACACCCTCCCCGTCGACGGCCGCGTTTTCCCGCAGATCATGTCAAGCAGGGTGGTCTTCCCTGCGCCATTGGGGCCAATGATCACGCGCAGCTCACCCTTCGCGATCGACAGGGTCAGTCCGTCCACCGCGCGAAAACCATCGAACGAGACGGTGAGGTCCTCGACCTGCAGGATCGATTCGCGGCTCTGTGCGTCGTGGGCCATCGCGGTCTTGGTCTGATTGGCGTGGTGGATGTCGAAGACCGCGCTCATCGCTCGGCCGCGATCTTCAGGCGTGGGCTGATGACCCGATTGACCAGACCTGCAAGTCCGTTGGGCATGACCACGACGACAAGGATGAACAACATGCCCAGGAAGTACAACCACCCTTCGGGAAACTGCTCCGAGAGGTAGGACTTGAGGAATCCAATCAGCAAGGCGCCGATCACTGCGCCCGAGATTGACATCCGTCCTCCGACCGCGGCGAAGATCACCATTTCAATCGATGCGGCCACGTCGATTGCGGTGGGCGAGATCAATCCGACCTGGAGACTGAACAGGGCGCCACCAATCGACGACAGAACTGCCGCCACGGCGAACGCAAAGGCCTTCATGTGCGCCGTGTTGTAGCCACTGAACCGGACTCGGTCCTCGCTGTCGCGAATCGCGATCAGAATCTTCCCGAATCGGCTGCGAACAATGAACAGGGCCAGCAGCATCACGAGGGTGAGAGCGACCGCTTCGACGACATAGATCACCAGTTTGGATGAGTCTTCGACAATGTCCATGCCGAGCAGCGTTCGGAAGTCGGTGATGCCGTTGGCGCCACCGGTGTCGCCTTGCTGACCCACGATCAGCACTGTCATCGTCAGCGCCAGCGCCAGCGTCACGATCGCGAAATAGACGCCGCCCACGCGCTTCTTGAAGACTGCGTATGAGAACAGATAAGCCAGGGCGGCTGGCACGGTCAGGATCAGCAGCACGGTCAAGGTCAGGCTGTGGAAGGGCTCCCACCACATCGGCAGCCTCTCGACGCTGCTCCATACCATGAAGTCCGGCAGGTCGGGCGCCGACGCCTCCAGCTTCAGGAACATGGCCATCATGTAGCCACCCGCACCGAAGAAGACTCCCTGGCCAAGGCTGAGTATGCCGCCATAGCCCCACGTCAGAACGATGCCTACCGCGACGAAGGCAAACGTCATGTACTTGCCGATCAGGCTCAGACGGAAGGGGTCGAGAATCAGAGGCAGCAGGACAAGCAACAGGACGGTCAAAGCGATCCCGATGGCATCCAGGTGGCGCGCAAATGGCTTCATGGTCTACCCGCGCGTCTTGGTTGCGAACAGGCCGTTGGGCCTGAAGTACAGCACCATGATGACCAGCAGCAAGATCGTCACCCTCGCCATGGAGCCGCTCATCAGGAACTCGAGCGTCGTTTGAGACTGCGCGATCGTGAAGGCGGAAAGCGCCGTTCCAAGCAGACTCTGCACACCTCCGAACACCACCACGATGAACGCGTCGACGATGTACACCTGTCCCGTGCCAGGATTGGTCGATCCGATCATCGTGAATACCGAACCCGCAATGCCGGCAAGTCCGGAACCGAGCGCAAAGGTCAGCGCATCGACGCGTCGCGTGTTGATGCCGACCGCGCCACTCATCGCCCGGTTCTGCATGACGGCCCGAACCCGCAGACCCCAAGGCGTACGCGTGAGCAGCAAGTAGACGCCCACGGATACGGCGATGGTCAGGCCGACGATGAACAGACGAGGCAATGGCAACTGGATTCCCGCAATGGGTTGCCAAGCGCCACTCAGCCATGTTGGCAGCGGCACGCTGACCTCCTGCGCACCGAAGATCGACCGGTAGGATTGGCGCAAA
>JBDSBD010000206.1:0-14326 GCA_039921765.1 Burkholderiaceae bacterium | reverse complement strand
CGAATTCGCGCGCGCGAAAGGTCTGCAGGTCCTCGAGTTGCTCGCCCACGCCGATGAAATACACGGGAATGTCGCGCTTGTGCGCTTGCGACCATCGGCCGACGGCCGCCAGCACCCCGCCCTTGGCGGTGCCGTCGAGCTTGGTGATGATCAGCCCGGTGAGCTGCAGCGCCGCGTCGAACATCTGTACCTGCGTGAGCGCGTTCTGACCGGTGTTGCCGTCCACCACCAGCAGGACTTCGTGCGGCGCCCCCGCCTGCGCCTTGCCGATCACGCGGCGGATATTCTTCAGCTCGTCCATCAGGTGCGACTGCGTCGTGAGCCGCCCGGCCGTATCGGCAATCACCACGTCGCAGCCGCGCGCCTTGCCGGCGATCACCGCGTCGAAGGTGACCGCGGCCGGGTCGCCGTCCTGCTGGCTGACGATCTCGACCGGGTGCATCGCCAGAGCATGCCCATCGGCGCGCTGGGCCCACACCGCAAGTTGCTCGCGCGCCGCGGCACGAAAGGTGTCGGCGGCGGCGAGCAGCACCTTTTGCTGCGCGTCCATCAGGTGGCGCGTGAGCTTGCCGACGCTCGTGGTCTTGCCGGCGCCGTTCACGCCAACCACCATGATCACGGTCGGCACGTGCTCGCCCACGCGCAGCGGCTGCTCCAGCGGTGTCAGCAGCGCGGCCACGGCATCGGCGAGCAACCCCTTCACGGCCACCGGGTCGGTGGCCTTGGACTCCTTCACGCGGCGTTTCAGGTCGACCAGCAAGAATTCGGTCGCCTTCACGCCCGCATCGGCCATCAGCAGCGCGGCCTCGAGCTCCTCGTACAGCGCGTCGTCGATCTGCGTGCCGGTGAACACCTGCGTAAGGCTCGAGCCGGTCTTGCGCAAGCCGCCGCGGAGCTTGTCGAACCAGCGGCGCGACTGAACCTCGGGCAGGGCGGACTCCACGGCCACGGGTACCTGCACTGACGCGTCAGGCCAGGTCTGCGTCGCAGGGGCGGCCTCAGCAGAACGGGCTTGCGCCGCAGGCGCGCCCCTATCGGGCGGCACTCGAGCTGCGTCTGCGACGCGCGGATCGAGCGTGACCGGTGCCTCGGCATCGGCCGGCGCGGGAAGAGGCGCCATCGGAGCGGATGGTGCGATCGGGGCCGGAGGCGCAGCAGGCGCAGGAGGCGCAGGAGGCGCGACCGGCTTTTTCTTGAAGAAGCTGAACATTCAGTGCCTGGGATCGACTCGGAAGGAAGTGAAGACAAGCGGCCCGGGCATGCCGGCGCGGCGGACGCTCCAAGCCGGAGCGCGGCAAAGCAACGCTATAATTTTCGGTTCAGGCGCTTTAGCTCAGTCGGTTAGAGCGACGGAATCATAATCCGCAGGTCCGGGGTTCGAATCCCTGAAGCGCCACCAGTCAGAAACCAAGGCCTTGCCGAGATGCAAGGCCTTGTTCATTTGCGGCCCCGATGGCGGGCTCCCCGCATCCCGGGCACATCGCGGACGCGGCGCGCAGTGCCAAGCGCATCAAGGGCCGCCGCGCGCTCCTGGATCCGGATAGCCTGCGCGCAAGCCGCGAAGGCACCGGCCACTTTCAAGCGACGAGGCTAGAGGCCCGGCCAAACCCCGTCTCAGCTCGAGCCGATCAGCAGCAGACACGGCTCAAGGCAGCACGGCGTCGGCCGCACCGGATCGGCATGCATGCGCGCCGGCGCTGTCTTCTCAGTGGTTCGTCGGGAAGTTGTATGCCGCGCCTTCACGGACACCGGCCGAGGGCCAGCGCTGCGTGATGGTCTTGCGCTTGGTGTAGAAGCGCACCGCGTCCGGGCCGTAGGCACTCAGGTCGCCGAACAGGCTTCGCTTCCAGCCACCGAATGAGTGGTAGGCCACCGGCACCGGCAGCGGCACGTTGATGCCGACCATGCCGACCTGGATGTGGTCCGAGAAGTAGCGCGCCGCTTCCCCGTCGCGCGTGAAGATGCAGGTGCCGTTGCCGAACTCGTGTGCGTCGATCAGGTCCATCGCTTCCTGCAGCGTCTTCACCCGCATGACGCCGAGCACCGGGCCGAAGATCTCTTCCCGGTAGATGCGCATGCCGGGCTTGACATCGTCGAACAGGCAGGCGCCGAGGAAGTAGCCGCTCTCGTGGCCCGAGACCTGCAGGCCGCGGCCATCGACGATCAGCTTCGCGCCCTCGGTCACACCCAGATCGACGTATCCCTTGACCTTCTCGAAATGCTGCTTGGTGACCAGCGGGCCCATGTGGTTGCCGTTGTCGGTACCCGGGCCGACCTTCATCTTCGACATCTCGGTCTTCAGGCCTGCGATCACCGCGTCAGCGGCCGCATCACCCACCGCCACCACCAGCGGGATCGCCATGCAGCGCTCGCCGCACGAGCCGAACGCTGCGCCCATCAGCGCGTTCACGGCGTTGCCGATGTCGGCGTCGGGCATCACGATCGCATGGTTCTTGGCGCCGCCCAGTGCCTGCACACGCTTGCCGTTTGCGCAGCCGGTGGCGTAGATCGATTCGGCAATCGGCGTGGAGCCAACGAAACTCACGGCCTTGACGCGCGGGTCGGTGAGCAGCGTGTCTACCGCTTCCTTGTCGCCGTTGACGACATTGAGCACGCCCGGCGGCAGGCCGGCCTGCAACGCCAGCTCGGCGATCAGCATCACCGCCGAGGGATCGCGCTCCGAAGGCTTGAGCACGAAGGTGTTGCAGCAGGCCACCGCCATCGGCCACATCCACATCGGCACCATCGCGGGGAAGTTGAACGGCGTGATACCGGCGCACACGCCGAGGGCCTGGAACTCACTCCACGCGTCGATGCCGGGCCCCGCGTTGCGGCTGTGCTCGCCCTTGAGCAGTTCGGGCGCGTAGCCGGCGTACTCGACATTCTCGATGCCGCGCTGCAGTTCGCCATGCGCGTCGGAAAGCACCTTGCCGTGCTCGGCGGTGATCAGCGCCGCAATCGCGTCGGAGTTCGCCTCGAGCAGCACCTTCAAGCGCCCCATCACCTGCGCGCGCTTGAGCGGCGGCGTGTTGCGCCAGGCCGGGAACGCAGCCTGTGCCGAAGCGATGGCCTTCTCGACCATGGCCTTGCTGGCCAGCGCGACGCTGGTGGTCGACTGGCCGGTCGCCGGGTTGAACACCGGCTGGGTGCGAGCCGTGTCGGCCACGCGCTTGCCATCAATGAAGTGGCCGATGGTGGCGGTGACGTTCTTGTCGTTGATCATGGTGTGAGCAGATGTTGAAGAGGTTGAACGGAATCAGGCAGTTTCTGCCAGCGCGTCGCCGAGTGCATTGACCAGCCGGTCGATCTCGGCCTTCTCCGAGATGAACGGTGGCGCCAGCTGAATGGTGTCACCACCATAGCGCACGTAAAAACCCTTCTTCCAGCAGCTCATCGCGATGTCATACGGCCGGCGGGCCGGCTCGCCGGGCAGCGACGCGATCGTGAAGCCGGCGGCCAGGCCGTAGTTGCGGATGTCGGCGACGTGCTTGCTGCCTTTGAGGCTGTGCACCGCGTTCTCGAAGTGCGGCGCGAGCGCCTTCACGCGGCCGATCATGTCTTCCTTTTGCAGTACCTCGAGCGCGGCGATACCGGCCGCGCAGGTCACCGGATGGGCCGAGTAGGTGTAGCCATGCGGGAATTCGACCAGGTAGTCCGGGCCACCGGCGGCCATGAAAGTGTCGTAGATGTCCTTGCTGGCGACCACCGCACCGAGCGGCTGGGCGCCATTGGTCACCTGCTTGGCGATGTTCATGATGTCTGGCACCACGCCAAAGGCCTCGGCGCCAGTCATGGCGCCGCAACGACCGAAGCCGGTGATGACCTCGTCGAAGATCAGCAGGATGTTGTTGTCGGTGCAGATCTGGCGCAGGCGTTGCAGATAGCCCACCGGCGGAATCACCACGCCGGCCGAGCCCGAGAACGGCTCGACGATCACCGCGGCGATGGTCGAGGCATCATGCAGCGCGATCACGTCGAGCAGACGGTCCGCCAGTTCCACGCCAGTGGGCGGCATGCCGCGGTGGAACGATCCGAGCGGCGGCTGGGTGTGCGGCAAGTGGTCGGCCTCCACGCCCTGGCCGAAAGCCTTGCGGTTGCCGCTCATGCCACCCACCGAAACGCCGCCGAAGTTGACGCCGTGGTAGCCCTTCTCGCGGCCGATCAGCCGGGTCTTGCCGGCCTGGCCCTTGGTGCGCCAATAGGCGCGCGCCATCTTCAGCGAGGTGTCGGCGGCCTCGGAGCCCGAGCCGGTGAAGAACACGTAGTCCAGGCCTGCTGGCGTGAGCTCCTTGATCTTGTTGGCAAGCTCAAACGACAGCGGGTGCCCGAATTGGAATCCGGGCGCGTAGTCGAGCTTGTGCACCTGGCGGCTCACTGCCTCGGTGATCTCGGGCCGGCCGTGGCCCAGGCCTGCGCACCAGAGTCCCGACAGGCCGTCGAAGATCTTGCGGCCTTCGGCGTCGGTGAGGTAGGCGCCGCTGGCTTCGACCACCATGCGCGGGTTGGCCTTGAAGTTGCGATTCGCCGTGAACGGCATCCAGTGCGCGTCGAGCCAGGCGGCATCCATGCGTGGGCCGGAGGCCGCGGCCGAAGGGGTTGCGATGTTGACGAAGCTCATCAGGTTCTCCAACGAATCAGGCGACGCGCCCGGATCCTCGATTGTTCCCGCAGCTGTTAATCTTCAAAATGACTTGATATCACTCTTTACTTGACGAACTATGCAAGTAACACCTCCTGCTCCTTCGTCGCTCGCTCGACGCCCGCCCAGACACCGCGCCGTGCTCGGGCAGATCAGCGACATGGATTTGCGCCTGCTGCACGTGTTCAAGAGCGTGGCCAACTGTGGTGGCATGGCGGCCGCCGAACTCGAGCTCAACATCGGCACCTCGACCGTCAGCCGCCACATGAAAGACCTGGAAACGCGTCTCGGCCTGGTGCTGTGCCGGCGCGGGCGGGCCGGCTTTGCGCTCACACCCGAAGGCCAACGCGTCTACGAGGAAACCCTGCGCCTGCTGAGTGCGGTCGAGGCTTTTCGAAGCGGCATCGACGACATCCACAACCGCATGGGCGGGCAACTCGACGTGGCGGTGTTCGACAAGACCGCCAGCAACCCGAATGCGCGCATTGGCGCGGCAATTGCACAGTTCACGGCGCAGGCGCCCGAGGTCAATCTGCAGATGCACGTGGCCTCGATCAACGCGATCGAGCGCGGTCTGATCGACGGCCGCTTTCACGTCGGCATCATCCCGACGCACCGCAGCTCGCAAAGCCTGGTCTACGCCGACCTGTTCAACGAGACCATGTTGCTGTACTGCGGCGCACAGCACCCGCTGTTCGGCTGCGACCATGCCGACCTGACCTGGGAGGCGGTGCGGGCCTACCAGTTCGCCGGCCTGGGGTACCACTCGCCCAACATGGAGCTCAGCCACAGCGCACATCTGCCACGCAAGGCGACCGGGTTCGATCAGGAGTCGATCGCCACGCTCATCCTGTCGGGGCGCTTTCTCGGGTTCCTGCCTGACCACTATGCGGAGGCCTTCGAGCGGCGCGGCCAGATGCAGGCGGTGCTGCCCGCGCTGTTTCGCTACCTCTGCCAGTTCGTCAGCGTGCTGCGGCGCTCGCCCCAGCCTTCGCGCGCCGCGCAGGCGTTTGCGCAGTGTCTGCTGCAGGCGCACGGCTGAGGGCGGGCTGACACGCTCAGCGGTCCACCGGAAGGTACAGACTCTCCTTGACCTCTTCCATCACCACGTAGCTGTGCGACTCGGCCGTCACCGGCAGCTTCTTCAGCAGGTCGCCGAGCAGATGACGGTACTCGTTCATCGCACGCAGCCGCGCCTTCACCAGGTAGTCAAAGCCGCCTGACACCAGGTGGCACTCCATCACCTCGGGCACATTCAGCAACTCGTTCCTGACCTGGTCGAACACGTCGCCGGATTTGGACGACAAGGTGATCTCGACGAACACCAACAAGGTCTTGCCCAGCGCCTTGGGATCGATGCGGGCGTGGTAGCCGGTGATCACGCCGTCGCGCTCCATGCGTCGCACGCGCTCGGAGCACGGCGAGGTCGACAGCCCGATCCGCTCGGCCAGATCGGTCATCGAGATGCGGCCCTCGCGTTGCAGGATGTCGAGGATTTTTCGGTCGACTCGGTCGATATCGCTCATTTCACTCCCGGCGGCTTCGCGTTGCACTTTCCGCAGCAGAAATAGCTCCAGAATGACAATTTTTCGGTGAAGTTTACGGTATCTGTTTGAATATGCTTGTCATGTTGCTTGTCATCAAAGGGTGTTGCCATGAAGGTGATCGTTCTGGGAGGCGGTGTCATCGGTATCACGACCGCCTACTACCTGGCGCGCGCCGGTGCCGAGGTGACCTTGCTCGACCGCCAGAGCGGTCCCGCGCAGGAAACCAGCTTTGCCAATGCGGGACAGGTGTCGCCCGGCTACTCGACTCCGTGGGCCGCGCCCGGCATCCCGTTCAAGGCCCTGAAGTGGATGTTCCAGAAGCACGCGCCGCTCTCCATCCGGCTCGACGGCAGTCTGTTCCAGTTGCGCTGGATGGCCGCGATGCTGAAGAACTGCTCGACCGAGCGCTACGCCGTCAACAAGGAGCGCATGATGCGCGTGGCCGAGTACAGCCGCGACTGCCTGCGCGAGTTGCGCGAGGCGACGGGCATCCGGTACGAGCAACGGACCCAGGGCACCTTGCAGCTGTTTCGCACTCAGGCCCAGCTCGACGCGGTACAGCGCGACCTTGTGGTCCTGCAGGAGTGCGGCGTACCGTACCAACTGCTCGATCGCAGCCAGCTCGCGACAGTCGAACCGGCGTTGGCCCGCACCGGCGATCTGCTGACCGGCGGTCTGCACCTGCCCAACGACGAAACCGGCGACTGCCAGCTGTTCACCCAAGGGCTGGCGAAGATCGCCAAGGGGCTCGGCGTGGACATGCGCTTCGGCCAAGCCGTCGATGGCCTGGCCATGGAAGGCGGGCGCATCCAGGGCGTTCGCCTCGGCGGCGCCTCTCGCGAGCTGCTCACTGCCGATCGTTACGTGCTCGCCTTCGGCAGCTACTCGCGTGACTTCCTCGCGCCGCTGGGCTTGGACATTCCGGTGTATCCGGTCAAGGGCTACTCACTCACGGTACCGCTGGTCGATCCCGCATTGGCGCCGCAATCGACCGTGCTCGACGAGACCTACAAGGTGGCGGTCACGCGTTTCGACGATCGCATCCGCGTCGGCGGCATGGCCGAGCTGGGCGGCTTCGACCTGCGCCTGAACCCGCGTCGGCGCGAAACGCTGGAGCGCGTCGTCACCGACCTGTTTCCATGCGGCGACCTGCCACAGGCCACGTTCTGGACCGGGTTGCGCCCGATGACGCCAGACAGCACGCCGATCGTCGGTGCCACGCCTTATCCCAACCTGTTCCTCAACACCGGCCATGGCACGCTGGGCTGGACCATGGCCTGCGGCTCGGGCAAGCTGGTGGCCGATCAGGTCTTGGGACAGCGGCCCGACATTCGCACCGATGGCCTGTCGGTCGACCGCTACCGGACCGCGGCGCGGCGCCGGCACCTGAGTACCGGGACGGCCGGCGCGCCAGCCTGAGTCCGCGGGCGCGACGAACGCGTCACTTCGACAGGATGAGCCGGATGCCGAAGCCGATCAGGAACACGCCAGCGAGCTTTTGCAGCACGCTCGTGATCAGCGGCTTGGCGCGCAGCCGCTCGGCGAAACGGTGCGTCAGCACGACCACGATGAGGCCATAGAGAAAGGTCAGCGTCGCGATCGTCGCGGCCATCACGCCGAAGGTCACGAGTCCACGGTGATGAGCCGGATCGACAAACAGCGGAAAGAACGCCATGTAGAAGACGATCGCCTTCGGGTTCAATAGCGTGATCAGCAGGGCCTGGCGAAAGTAGTGATGTGGCTTGATCTCGAGCACTGCGGCTGCGCCCGGCCGGGCCCGCAGCATCTTCGCCCCCAGCCACGCCAGATAGCCCGCACCCAGCCACTGCACCGCATAGAACGCCGGCGGGTACGCGGCCAGCAATGCGGCCACTCCAGCCACGGCCAGCCACATCAGGAACTGGTCGCCGGCGATCACACCGATGGTGGCCGCGAGCCCGGCGCGCACGCCGCCCTTGCCGGTGGAGGTGATCAGCGCCAGATTGCCAGGCCCCGGCAGGAGCAGGAACAGAATGACTGCGGCAACGAAGGCCAGGTAGTCGGCAATGCCGAAGAACATCCGGATCTCCCGTGAGCCGAGGACAGGCGGCAAATCCTACGCGGGCCGCCGGGCGCACACAAGCAGGACAGCGACTGCACCGAACGCTGCACGGGTTCCGTGGGCGTGTGTTCAGGATCGCCCGAACGGCGTACCGAAGGCACCGCTGAACGGGTGCTGAGCACCCATGGTCGCCGGCGCACGCGGCGTTCGTCGCAAAGGGCCTGCGGTAAACTGCCCGCCCCTATCCCCGGCAGCCACTGGATGAACACCATGTACCGCTGTGCCTTCGCCACGCTCGTCGCGGCCGCGCTGATTGCGCCTGCTGCGGCGCAAGTTCAGCGCAACTTCCCGCAAAACGCACTGCGCGGCGCGATCGTGGTCGGTACGCCACCCGAGATCGCGCTCAACGACCGGCCCGCAAGGCTCGCGCCGGGCGCGCGCATTCGCAATGTGGCCAACATGATCGAGCTGTCGGGCGCGCTTACCGGCCAGCGCCTGCTCGTGAACTACACGATCGACCCGTACGGCCTCGTGAAGGACGTGTGGATCCTGCGTGCCGACGAGGCCGCCGTCCAGCCGTGGCCAACCACACCAGAGCAGGCCCAGCGCTGGGCCTTCGATCCTCTCAAGCAAAGCTGGGCCAAGCCATGAGCGCGCCGACGGGAGTTGCGCCGAAGAAGGTCTTCATCAAGACCTTCGGCTGCCAGATGAACGAGTACGACTCGGCCAAGATGGCCGACGTGCTGCATGCCGCGCAGGGCTACGAGCCGACTGCCAATGTGGACGAAGCCGACCTGATCCTGTTCAACACCTGTTCGGTGCGCGAGAAGGCGCAGGAGAAAGTGTTTTCCGACCTCGGCCGCGTCAAGCACCTGAAACAGAAAGGCGTGCTGATCGGCGTCGGCGGCTGCGTGGCGAGCCAGGAGGGCGCGGCCATCATCGCGCGTGCGCCGTATGTCGACGTGGTGTTCGGCCCGCAGACCCTGCACCGGCTGCCTGAGCTGCTCAACCAGCGCCAGCAGCAGATGCGCCCGCAGGTCGACATCAGCTTCCCGGAGATCGAGAAATTCGACCACCTGCCGCCGGCGCGTGTCGATGGCGCAGCCGCGTTCGTCTCGATCATGGAAGGCTGCTCCAAATATTGCAGCTACTGCGTCGTGCCCTACACGCGCGGCGAAGAGGTGTCGCGGCCGTTCGACGACGTGCTGGTGGAAGTGGCGGGCCTGGCCGATCAGGGCGTCAAGGAAGTCACGCTGCTCGGCCAGAATGTCAACGCCTACCGCGGCCGGATGTGTGGCAAGGGTGCAGCCGGCGACGCCACGGAGATCGCCGACTTCGCGCTGCTGATCGAGTACGTGGCCGAGATCCCCGGTATCGAACGAATCCGCTACACCACCAGCCATCCGAACGAGTTCACCCAGGCACTGATCGACGTCTACGCCAAGGTGCCCAAGCTCGTCGACCACCTGCACCTGCCGGTACAGCACGGTTCGGATCGCATCCTGATGGCAATGAAGCGCGGCTATACCGCGCTCGAATACAAGAGCACGATCCGCAAGTTGCGCGCGGTGCGCCCCGACATCTGCCTGTCGAGCGACTTCATTGTCGGCTTCCCCGGCGAGACCGAGGCCGACTTCGCGCAGATGATGAAGCTGATCGACGATGTGGGCTTCGACGCCAGCTTCAGCTTCATATACAGCGCGCGCCCGGGGACGCCGGCTGCAGCGCTGGCCGACGCCACACCTCCGGCGGAAAAGCTGGCGCGGCTGCATCGGCTGCAGGCCGTCATCGACGCCGGCGCGATGCGCATCAGCGAGTCGCGCCTGGGCACCGTGCAGCGCGTGCTGGTCGAAGGCCCGTCGCGCAAGGATCCGAACGAGCTGACCGGTCGAACCGAGTGCAACCGCATGGTCAACTTCAAGGGCGCGCCACGCCTGATCGGGCAAATGGCGGACGTGATCATCACCGGCGTGAACGCGCATTCGCTGCGCGGCGACGTGGTGGTTCAGGCCGAAGAAACGCTGGCCTGATCGAAGGGACTGTGCCGCGACAATGAAATGCCCATGCAATACACCATGCGCCTCGAGATCCCTGTCTTCGCCGACCGATGACACCGTCGCCTCGCCACGGAACGCGGTGCACCACGGTCAACGCCGTCGCCCTGGCCCGAACCCGGCCCACCACGCCCCCGCGGCGCAGGCCAGCACCATGGCGCCATAGGTGGCCATCTTGCCGTCACGGCCGAACAAGATGAGGCCGACCACCAATGCAACGGCCGCGCCGCCAACCGCCCAGCCGCTCATGCGACTCCAGCGAACACCCGCGAGCGCGCGGCGCCACAGCATCTTGGCCAGCAGCGGTGCCAGCACACCGACCACGACGGCAGGAGCGAAGAAGTTGGCCAGATGCCAGAAGGTGTCAAGAAGATCCATGCAGACGATTTTTCCGGTAGGCGTGCCGAACTCGGCGGCAGCGGGGTCTCCATGCGCCCGGCAGCGGCAAATTTTATAATCGGCCCATGAGCGTCTTCGCCTTCGGGTTGAACCACACCACCGCGCCGCTTGATTTGCGCGGCCGGTTTGCGTTCGCACCCGAGCAGCTTGCGCCGACCCTGCGCGCGTTTCGCGACCGGGTGCAACGTGCCAGCGAGGTTGCGATCGTCTCGACCTGCAACCGCACCGAACTGTATGTCGGTGCCGCCCCGGCGCTGGTGAATCCGGCCGTCGAATGGCTCGCCGGGGTCGCGGGCGTTTCGAGCCAGGCGCTGCGTGCGCACGCCTACGTGCTCGAAGACGGCGCGGCGGCGCGGCATGCCTTCCGGGTCGCCAGCGGTCTCGATTCGATGGTGCTGGGCGAGCCGCAGATCCTCGGCCAACTCAAGCAGGCCGTGCGTGAGGCCGAGACCGCCGGCACGCTCGGTGGCAATCTGCACCAGATGTTCCAGCGTTCGTTCGCTGTCGCCAAGGAAGTGCGCAGCGCCACAGAGATCGGTGCACACTCGATAAGCATGGCAGCTGCAGCTGTGCGACTGGCCTCGCAGCTGTTCGAGGATTTGCGCGAGACACGGGTATTGCTCGTCGGCGCCGGCGAAATGATCGAGCTGGTGGCCACGCACTTCGCGGCGCACTCGCCCAAGGCACTGGTGGTCGCCAACCGCACGCTCGAGCGCGGCGAGAAGCTTGCAACCCGGTTTGGCGCCGAAGCCCTGCGCCTGGCCGATCTGCCGGCCCGCCTGGCCGAGTTCGACGTCGTGATCTCGTGCACGGCAAGCTCGCTGCCGATCATCGGTCTGGGTGCGGTCGAGCGCGCGCTGAAAGCACGTCGGCATCGACCGGTGTTCATGGTCGATCTGGCCGTGCCGCGCGACATCGAGGCCGAGGTCGCGCGTCTGGCTGACGTGTACCTCTACACCGTCGACGACCTGTCTTCTCTCGTTCAGGCGGCTGGCGAGAAGCGCCAGGCGGCGGTCGAGCATGCCGAGGCGATCATCGAGACCGGCGTACAGAGTTACGTTCACTGGTTGGCGCAGCGCGACTCGGTGCCGTTGATCCAGGCGCTCCATTCGCAGGCCGACGATTGGCGCGCAGCCGAGATCGTGCGCGCTCGCAAGATGCTGGCCAGGGGCGAAGACGTCGACGCGGTACTGGAAGCCCTTTCGCGCGGCCTCACGCAAAAGATGCTGCACGGCGCACTCGCCGAGCTGCACGCTGCCGACGGCGAACAGCGCGCGCAACTCGCGCACATCGTGTCGCGCCTGTTCCTGC
Source organism: Burkholderiaceae bacterium (assembly GCA_039921765.1). Lineage (GTDB taxonomy): Bacteria > Pseudomonadota > Gammaproteobacteria > Burkholderiales > Burkholderiaceae_C > JBDSBD01. The sequence continues at coordinate 2,335 of JBDSBD010000206.1, read as the reverse complement.
GCCAGAACGCTCGTTCGCCGATCGACGACCAGCGTTAGCGCTGCTTGCGCCCACGCCTTTCCGGCGGAGCGTCAAGCGTGTGTGGTGCACGTGGTGCTCCGATCGCCCTCACCGAGCACCGCATGAAATCTTCTCTTCGCCAGCAGTTCGAGCGCCTCGCGCTGCGCCTGAACGAGCTCGACGCGACCCTCGCCGATGGCGGCATCGCCAAGGACATGAATCGGTTTCGCGAGCTGACGCGCGAACACGCCGAGGTCTCGTCTCTGGTCGAGCGCTTCCGCCGATTCGAGCAGCGCGAACGCGACCGGGCCGCCGCCACCGAGATGCTGGGTGACGCGGAGCTGGCCGAAATGGCGCAGCAAGAGATCGACGAAGCGCAGTCCGACATCGAGCGTCTGGGCTTCGAGCTGCAAGCCGCGCTGCTGCCGCGCGACCCCGACGATGCGCGCAATGTCTTCCTCGAGATCCGTGCCGGTACCGGCGGCGACGAATCGGCCTTGTTCGCCGCCGATCTGGCTCGCATGTACCTGCGCCATGCCGAGCGCCGTGGCTGGCGCAGCGAGGTGCTGTCCGAAAGCGCCAGCGACCTGGGCGGCTACAAGGAGGTGGTGTTGCACATCGAGGGCGACGACGTGTATGCACAACTCAAGTTCGAATCGGGCGGCCACCGAGTGCAGCGCGTGCCCGTCACCGAAACCCAGGGCCGCATCCACACCAGTGCCTGCACCGTAGCCGTCATGCCCGAGCCCGACCCGACCGAAGAGGTGAAGCTCAACCCGGCCGAACTGCGCATCGACACCTTCCGCGCCAGTGGCGCCGGTGGCCAGCACGTCAACAAGACCGACAGCGCGATCCGCATCACCCACCTGCCCACCGGCATCGTCGCGGAGTGCCAGGACGACCGATCGCAGCACCGCAACAAGGCCAAGGCGCTTGCCGTGCTCACGGCCCGCCTGCGCGACAAGGACCACACCGAACGCGCCACCCAGGAGGCCGCCACGCGCAAGGGCCTGATCGGCAGTGGCGAACGCAGCGACCGGATTCGCACCTACAACTTCCCGCAGGGTCGCTTCACCGATCACCGCATCAACCTGACCCTGTACAAGCTGCAGTTCATTCTGGATGGTGACCTGGACGAGGTCCTCGCGGCGCTTCAGGCGGCGCAGGCCGCCGAGCAGTTGGCCGCCCTCGAAAGCGGCGAAGCCTGACCATGCCTGCCGCGCCCTGGACTGTCGCCCATGCCCTCGCGCAGGCCAAGACGCTCCGCGTGGATCGGCTCGACGCGCAGTTGCTGCTGGCCGACGCACTGAAGCGTCCGCGCAGCTGGCTGCTGGCGCATGACGATGCCGTTCTGGAGCCGGCCATCGCCACCGCACTGCACGAGCAACTCGAACGTCGCGCCGCCGGCGAGCCGCTCGCTTACCTGCGTGGCGCAAAGGACTTCCACGGGTTGATGCTGCACGTCGACGCCCGCGTGCTGGTGCCGCGCCCTGACACCGAGGTCTTGGTGGATTGGGCGATCGAGCTGCTTCAACGTGGCTGGGTCGATGTGGCGCAGCCGCAAGTCGTCGATCTCGGCACCGGCAGCGGCGCCATCGCGCTCGCGGTACGACACGCCCACCCTGCCGCCACCGTGTGGGCTACCGACGCCAGCGCGGCCGCACTCGAGGTCGCCCGTGGCAACGCGCAGCGCCTCGGCCTGGCGCTGAATTGCGTGGCCGGGTCGTGGTGGGCGCCGCTGCACGGCCAACGTTTTCACCTGGCGCTGAGCAATCCGCCGTACATCGCCGCGGGCGATCCGCACCTCGAAACGCTGCAGCACGAGCCGATGTCGGCGCTCACCCCAAGCGGCGATGGCCTGGACGCGCTGCGACACATCGCCGCCGGAGCCTGCGCCCACCTCCTACCCGGTGCCTGGCTGCTGCTGGAACACGGCTACGACCAGGCCGGCGCGGTACGCTCGCTGCTGCACGAGAATGGCTTCAAGGACGTCCAGACCCGCGTCGATCTGGCCCGCCGGCCGCGCTGCACCGGCGCGCATCGATAGGTTGTACCGCCCTGCCGATGAGAGATCCAGAAATTGCGCCGACCCCCACACGAACTCGCCGCGACGGCGTAGCATGAAGCGGTCGGGTCAGTTGGGCTCGCCGTCCGGGCGATCCGCCTTCGACCGTATCTTCAAAGGAGCCGGCCATGCGCAACGCAAGGTGGATGCTCACCGGGATCACGACCCTGGCCTTTGCCGCGTTGGCGCATGCGGCCGGCGGCGAGGGACTGATCGCCAACCCCGATCACCTGCCCTGGGCTCGCTGGCAGGTGCGCATTTCGGTCGGCA
>JBDSBD010000205.1:0-4519 GCA_039921765.1 Burkholderiaceae bacterium | reverse complement strand
CTCCTCGACCCGGCCGCAGTCCATGCAGACGAGGTGGTCGTGGTGCTTGCCCTCGTTGAGCTCGAACACCGCCTTGCCGGTCTCGAAGTGGTTGCGCGACAAGATGCCAGCCTGTTCGAACTGCATCAGCACACGGTAGACAGTCGCCAGACCCACATCGGCGCCCTCGGCCAGCAGCATCTTGAACACGTCCTCGGCGCTCATGTGGCGCTGCGAGGTCTTCTGGAACATTTCCAGCACCTTGATGCGCGGCAGCGTGGCCTTCAGGCCGCTGTTCTTCAGTTCATCGGCGTGGGTCATCGTGGGCGTGTTCATCGGGCTTGGGCGTCGGGTAGAGCAGGGGCAGGCACGGCGGATCGGCCGCAGGGTCAGCCGTTAGAATCGCCCCATCATATCGAGGTTGGCGCCCGCTTCAGGCGCGCCGCGTCCGCACCATGCACCTGTCATCGTTTTTTCGCGCACTCACGCTGGCGGGCGTCGCCGGCTTGGCAGGCTGCCAGTACCTCCCGTCGCTGCCGACGGTCGATTGGTCGGCCGACCGCGTGCTCGGCGTCATCACCCCGTACAAGGTCGAGGTCGTGCAGGGCAACGTCATCACCAGCGAGCAGGCCGAGGCCCTCAAGCCCGGCATGAACCGCGCGCAGGTGCGCGACGTGCTCGGCTCGCCGCTGGTGACCGACTTGTTCCACGTCGACCGATGGGACTATGTCTTCACGATCCGCCGGCCCGGCACTGAATTGCAGTCGCGCCGCGTCGTCGTGACCTTCACCGGCGACATCTTCAACTCGATCGACACCGGCGGCGCGTTGCCCTCCGAGCGCGAGTTCGTCGCGTCGATCGATACCTTCAAGACCTCGCGCAACGCGCCGCCGCTGGAGCTCACGCCCGAGCAGTTGAAGGCGCTGCCGGCACCGGCCAAACCGGCGGTGGTCACGGTCGAACCGATCGGGCCGGTGCGCGCGTACCCGCCGCTCGAACCGAACTCATGAGCGGCCTGCTGCCGGGCCTGCGCGTCGCCGTGGCTGGCGCCTCCGGGCGCATGGGCCGCATGCTGATCGAGGCGATCGACGCCGCCGACAGCCTGCAACTGGTCGGCGCGCTCGACGCGGCCGCAAGCCCGGCCCTCGGCCAAGAGGCCGCCGCGTTTCTCGGCCGCGTCGGCTCGGTGCCGATCACCGCCGACCTGCACACCGGCCTCGCGCAAGCGCAGGTGCTGATCGACTTCACGCGTCCCGAAGGCACGCTCGCCCATCTGGCGGTTTGCCGCGAACTCGGCGTCAACTGCGTGATCGGCACCACCGGCTTCAGCGACGCGCAGAAGGCGCAGATCGCCGACCACGCACGACACATCGCGATCGTGATGGCGCCGAACATGAGCCTGGGCGTCAACGTCGTGATGAAGCTGCTCGACGTGGCCGCGCGGGCGCTGAACCAGGGCTACGACATCGAGATCATCGAAGCCCACCATCGCCACAAGGTCGACGCCCCCAGCGGCACCGCGCTGAAGATGGGCGAGGTGGTCGCCGCCGCGCTCGGCCGCGACTTGAAGGACTGCGCGGTCTACGGCCGCGAGGGCGTCACCGGCGAACGCGACCCGTCGACGATCGGTTTCGCCACCGTGCGCGGCGGGGACATCATCGGCGACCACACCGTGCTGTTCGCCGGCACCGGCGAGCGCATCGAGATCACGCACCGCTCGGGCAGCCGCGTCACCTACGCCCAAGGCGCTTTGCGGGCCGCACGCTTTCTCGCCGGCCGGACGAACGGTCTGCACGACATGAACGACGTGCTGGGACTCACCGCGCCATGACCGCGCTCGCCACCTTCTGGACCCAGGGCGACCTCGTGATCCGCGGGGTCGCGCTGCTGTTGCTGCTGATGTCGGTCAGCGCCTGGGTCGTGATCTTCTGGAAGGGCTGGCTGCTGCGACGCGTGCGCAGCGACATCGAGCGTGCGGTGCCGGCGTTCTGGGCCGCGCCCGACCTCGAAGCCGGCCGCGATGCGCTGGGCGGATTCGACCGCGAGCGCGCGCTGACGCCGCTGCTCGCCGCGGCCGTTTCGGCGCCGCCGGGCGGCACCCTCGAAGCCAAGGGCCACGCCGATTCGCAACTCACCCGGCGCCTGCGCGATGCGCTGCACGGCGTGCTCGCGCAACTCCAGTTCGGCCAGGTGCTGCTCGCCTCGATCGGCAGCACCGGCCCGTTCGTCGGCCTGTTCGGCACCGTCTGGGGCATCTATCACGCGCTGGCGGGCATCTCGGCCGCCGGTTCGGTCACGATCGCGCGCGTTTCGGGCCCGGTCGGCGAGGCGTTGGTGATGACCGCCGCTGGTCTGGCGGTCGCGATCCCCGCGGTGCTGGCCTACAACATCTTCGGCAAGCGCGTGGCCAACAGCGAGGCTGTGCTCGAGGGCTTTGCGCACGACCTGCGCGAAATGATCCTCGACCCGTCCCGCGAAAGCTGAGATCCGATGGCCTTCGGACGGTTGCAACGCGCTTCCCGGCCACCGCCGATGAGCGAGATCAACATGACGCCGCTGATCGACGTGATGCTGGTGCTGCTGGTGATCTTCATGATCACGGCGCCGCTGATGAGCTCGTCGCTCAACCTCGACCTGCCCCACGCCGACGCGGCCCAGCCCAACACCGCACCCGAATTCATCAGCGTCGCGCTCGATCCGCAGGGTCAGCTCTATTTCGGCGACGAGGCAGTCGATGCGGCGGCCTTCGCAACCCGGGTGGCCGCGGCGGCGCGCCGCAATCCCGGCACCGAGGTTCAGCTGCGCGCCGACCGCAGCGTGCCGTACGGGCGGGTCGCCGAGCTGATCGACGCGGTGCAAAGAGCCGGGCTGAACCGGATCGGTTTTGTCACGTCACCCGCGCCGCGGGCGACACCGTAGCCCCCCGCCGCGCGCCGGCACTGCGCGCATCAATCGACCGGCTCGGCGCCCGAGATCAGCGCTGCAAACCGGTCCGCTCCGATGTTGCCACCCGACAGCGTGACACCGACGCGTCGGCCCCGAAAGCGCTCGGCGTTGTGCATCAGCGCCGCAAGGGCGTTCGCGCCCGACGGTTCGAGCACGATCTTCATGCGCTCGAAGGCGAAGCGCATCGCCTCCACGACCTGCGGGTCGGAGGCCGTGAGCACATCGCGCACATGGCGGCGGATGACCTCGAACGGTTGCACGCCGACACTCTGCGTCTGCTGACCGTCGCAGATCGTGCGCGGCACCTCGATGGCAACGATGCTCCCGCTGCGCAACGATTGCTGCACGTCGTTGCCACGCTGCGGCTCGGCGCCGAAGACCTCGATCGCCGGGAGCAGGTGCGTGGCAGCCACCGCACACCCCGACAGGAAGCCACCGCCGCCGGTGCACACGATGAGCGCGTCGAGGGCGCCCGCTTCTTCGATCAGCTCGAGCGCCGCCGTACCCTGGCCCGCCATCACCGGCAGGTGATCGAACGGCGGAATCAGGGCCGCGCCGGTCTCCTCGACCAGGCGGCGCGCGATCGCGGCACGATCCTCGGTGTAACGGTCATAGCTGACGATCTGCGCGCCGTAATCGCGCGTCGCGGCGAGCTTGGAGGCGGGTGCGTCGTGCGGCATCACGATGGTGGCGCGGCAACCATGCAGTTGCGCCGCCAGTGCCACCGCCTGGGCATGGTTGCCGGACGAGAACGCGACGACGCCGCGCGCGCGCTGCGCGTCGCCGAGCACGCTGACCGCGTTGTAGCCGCCGCGGAACTTGAACGCACCCATGCGCTGCAGGTTCTCGGCCTTCATGAAGACCTGGGCTCCGAGCATCGCGTCGAGCGTGCGCGAGCGCAGCACCGGGGTGCGGTGGGCGATGCCGCGGAGGCGGGCGGCGGCGGCCTGGATGTCGGCGAATTCCAGCATGGCAGAGGGGTCCTCCGGGTGAGGGGTGCGGGGCAGGCGCGCAGGCGCTTGCCGGCGGGCTTGATGCTACGCGTCGGCGCGCATTGCGTGGGCGCCGGCGCTGTGTGGCAAGACCGAAGGCCGCCCGGCCAGTGCAGCCTTGATATTCGGGCGGCATCGACCTATGTTTCTCAACCCATCGAACCCGGATTGCGGAGCCAGGGCAATGACGGCCTTCCCCGCCGCGCAACCTTGCAGCCACAGCGACCGTCGTTCGATCCCCTGCATCTCGTCGATCAAGGAGAGCCGCCATGCCTGCCTACATCACGCTGGCAAGTTTCACCGACCAGGGCGCGCGCGCCATCAAGGACTCTCCCGAACGCTTCGAGTCGTTCAAGACCTTGGCCGAAACCGCCGGGGTGAAGATCCAGAGCGTCCACTGGACCACCGGCGCCTACGACATCGTGCTGGTCAGCGAGGGCCCCGAAGACGCCTTCATGATCTTGAGCATGAAGATGGCCGCGCTGGGCAACATCCGAACGCAGACGCTGCGCGGATTCTCGATCACCGAAATGCAAAAGATGGTCGCGAGCCTGAAGTGAACCCGGCGGCAGCGCCGCGACGACCGGCATTGCGGCCCGCCC
>JBDSBD010000204.1:0-2758 GCA_039921765.1 Burkholderiaceae bacterium | reverse complement strand
ACACTAGACGCCGCGCGGCATGCAAGCCAGCGCGGCGTTTTGCCATCGTCGGTATCCATTTCTCGACGACCGACCACCTTCCACGTGTTCGGAAGGTGTTGGATGCAACGAATGGTGTGTGGGATCGAATTCAGCGCTGGTGTCGCGTCGAGCATTCGCCAAACACCACAGAAACTTCGGTATCGCGCGCAGCGTTGGATGGCAGAGCGTCCTACCCAACGATTCGCTGTGCCGCCGCCTGCCGCAGTGGCAGCAGATCGCCTGGACTGCAACCATACCTGCGGCCCGAGGAATGTCGTTGGCCGTGGAATCCGTGATCTCGGGTATGGTGTCGCTTGGCGCAAATTTGCCGCGAGGCGGGGACGCCGGCGGACGCGACGAGTTTGCCGACAACCAAGGAGGCGACACAGGGTGTTCAGCGAGCTGGATGGTCACTTGTTCCGCGAAGGCACTCACTCCGGGCTGTTCCACAAGCTCGGTTGCCGGCCCGAAGGAGCCGGCGCGGGCGCCTCATTCGCGGTCTGGGCACCGAACGCGCGCGCAGTCTCGGTCGTCGGTGACTGGAACGGGTGGGACGCTGGCGCCAACCCGCTGCAGCCGCGCGCCGACGCCACCGGTATCTGGGAGGGCCGCATCGATCAGGCCCGGCTCGGGCAGGTCTACAAGTACCGCATCCAGGGCCGCGACGGCCACCATGTCGTCGACAAGGCCGATCCGCTCGCGAGTTGTGCCGAGTTGCCGCCTGCCACCGGCTCGCGCGTCTGGGCGCTCGACTACGACTGGCGCGACGCCGACTGGATGAGCGAGCGGGGCGCGCGCAACGGGCTTGACGCCCCGATGTCGATCTACGAGTTCCATGCCGGCTCATGGCAGCGCGCCGACGAGCGGTTTCTCGGTTGGCGCGAACTGGCACTGCGCCTGGCCGCGTACGTGAAGCGCCTGGGCTTCACGCATGTGGAGTTGATGCCGATCACCGAGCACCCGTTCTACGGGTCGTGGGGCTACCAGACCACCGGCTACTTCGCGCCGACCGCACGCTACGGCACGCCGCAGGATTTCATGGCCTTCGTCGACCATCTGCATGACGAGGGCATCGGCGTCATCCTCGACTGGGTGCCCTCGCACTTTCCGACCGACGAGCACGGGTTGCAGTATTTCGACGGCACGCACCTGTACGAGCATGCCGATCCACGTCAGGGCTTCCACCCCGAATGGAGCTCGAGCATCTTCAACTACGGGCGCGGCGAGGTGCGCAGCTTTCTCATCTCGTCGGCGCTCTTCTGGCTGGGTACCTATCACCTCGACGGCCTGCGTGTCGATGCGGTGGCCTCCATGCTCTATCTCGACTACGCGCGCAAGGATGGCGAGTGGATCCCCAACAGCCATGGCGGCAAGGAGAACCTGGAGGCCATCGAGTTCCTGCGCGCTCTCAACGAGGCGGTGTACCGCGAACACCCCGACGTGGTGACGATCGCCGAGGAGTCGACGGCCTGGCCCCTGGTCTCACGCCCCACCACGATGGGCGGCCTGGGCTTCGGCATGAAGTGGAACATGGGCTGGATGCACGACACGCTGGCCTACATGAAGCAAGACCCGGTGTACCGCAAGCACCACCACGGCGAACTGACCTTCTCGCTCGCCTACGCGTTCAACGAGAACTTCGTGCTGCCGCTCTCGCACGACGAAGTGGTGTACGGCAAAGGCTCGCTTCTCGGCAAGATGCCCGGCGATGAGTGGCAGCAGTTCGCCAACCTGCGCGCGCTGCTGGCGATGATGTGGATGCACCCTGGCAAGAAGCTGCTATTCATGGGCAGCGAGTTCGGCCAGCGCCGCGAATGGACACACGAGGGCGAGCTCGAATGGCAAGAGGCGGCGCAACCCGCGCACCAGGGGGTGCAGCGGCTCGTCGAGCAATTGAATCGTGTCTATCGCGCCGAACCCGCGCTGCATCTGCTCGACTTCTCGCCCGAGGGCTTCGAATGGATCGACAGTCACAACGCCGACCACAGCGTGCTGCTGTTCCTGCGCAAGGCACCCGGCGCCGCGCCCTTGCTGGTGGCCTGCAACCTGACGCCGCTGCCGCGCCAGAACGTGCTGGCCGGCGTGCCGCTGGCCGGCCACTGGCGTGAACTGCTCAACACCGACAGTCTCGACTATGGCGGCGCCGGCTGGGGCAATCTCGGCGGTGTTGACAGCGTGCCGCTGCCGGCGCACGGCAGGCCGCATTCGCTGCGGCTGACTCTGCCACCCTTGTCGGTGCTGCTTCTGCGGCATGAAACGGATGATTGACGCGCGCCGCGGTAGCCAGGCGGCGCTGCAGGTGGGCAACAGCCGCCTGCGCGCGGTCATCGATGCCGTGATCCCCGCGGTCGACGATGGGCGCTTTGCGGTCAAGCGCATCGCGGGCGAGCCATTCGCGGTGCAGGCCCACTGCTTCACCGACGGTCACGACATGTTGCGCGTGATGCTGCGCTGGCATGCCGGGAACGACGACGCAGTGCAGGAAGTGGAGATGGCCCTCGACGTCAACGACGAGTGGCACGCGAGCTTCACGCCACCCGAGCCCGGGCCGCACCGTTACACGGTGGTGGCCTGGGTCGATCATTTCCAGTCGTGGCGGCATGAGCTGGCGCGGCGCGTCGACGCCGACGACATCCGCGTCGCCGCGCAGGTGGGCGCCGAACTGCTCGATGCCTGCGCGGTGCGCGCCAAGGGTGCCGACAAGAAGGCATTGAAGGCCTGGGCAGTGCGGCTGCGC
>JBDSBD010000203.1:0-6856 GCA_039921765.1 Burkholderiaceae bacterium | reverse complement strand
ATGCTCGCGGGCATGGTGGCGCACGACCGCCTGTTCAAGCCGCGCTGAGCGGCGCCCGTCGGTCCGTAGCCGGAGGCCTTTGCCATGCTCATCTTCCGCCAACTCTTCGACCCCCCGTCGTCAACCTACACCTACCTGCTGGGGGATGCGGCCTCGGGCGAGGCGGTCATCATCGACCCGGTGTTCGAGAACGCGCGCCGCGACACCGCCCTGCTGCGTGAGCTCGGCCTGAAACTGCTGGCCACCCTCGACACCCACGTCCACGCCGACCACGTCACCGGAGCCTGGCTGCTGAAGCAGCGTTGCAGCAGTCAGATCCTGCAGGCACAGGCCTCGGGCGCCGTGAACGCGGACCGGCTGCTCGCGCATGGTGATCGGGTCCGGTTCGGCACGCGCCACCTCGATGTGAGGGCCACGCCGGGCCACACCAGCGGCTGCCTGACCTACGTGCTCGACGATCACACCATGGCCTTCACCGGCGACAGCCTGCTGATCCGCGGTTGCGGACGTACCGACTTCCAGCAAGGCAGCCCCGGCCAGCTCTACCGTTCGGTGCAGGAGCAGATCCTGTCGCTGCCGCCCGCCTGCCTGCTGTACCCGGCGCACGACTACCGCGGCCTCACCGTCACCAGCGTCGCGGAGGAAAAACGCTTCAACCCGCGCCTGGGTGGCGACATCGATGTCTCGGATTTCGAGGGCTACATGAACAACCTGGGGTTGCCACACCCGAAGCAGATGGCCATCGCGGTGCCGGCCAACCTGCGCTGCGGTCAGCCCGAGGGCAGCGTGACGGCGCCACCGGAGCCGACCTGGGCGCCGCTGACCTGCACCTTCGGCGGCCTGTGGGAAATCCAGCCGACGACGCTGGCCGAGCGCATCAGTGGCGAGCGCGCTGACGACATCCAGATCGTCGACGTGCGCGAGGCCCACGAGTTCACCGATCTGTCGGGGCATATCCGGGGCGCGCGCCTGGTCCCGCTCGCCCAATTGGCGGCACGCGCCGAAGAGATCGAGCGTGATCGTCCGGTCGTGACCGTCTGCCGCTCTGGTGCCCGCTCGGCCCATGCCGTGGCGCTGCTCCAGAAGGCCGGGTTCACGGACGTGGCCAACCTGGCCGGGGGCATGCTGCGCTGGCGCGCGGAGGTGCTGCCGATCGAGGGCGGCAGCGACTGATTGCATACCACGGGGCGCGACAAAGCCAACGCACGGCCATCGGCAACAAGGCTTGGGGCGGTTGCAAGCCGTGCCTTCGATCAGTCGTTGCTTGGCGTAAGAGAAGTGCGGTCCGTTAAGCAGCCATGATTGATCGCACAGCCTTGCTCTGGTCTCGCATCCGTGCCGTGTACTGCGCCTTTCGCCACTGCGCGTTTGGTAGCTCCTCAATCCTGCCGAGGTCTCCTCACCATGCACGATTGGCCAAGCGTGGTGGTGACGATCGCCTCCCCGGTGAACCCCTGTGCCACGGAGCGGGAAATCTCCCTCACCGAACGTGCGATTGCTTCGCTCGGCTTCGTTGCCAATGGCGCCGCCGTGTGCGGCGGCTGGCGTGTTCGCAGCCCAAAATTGCCGCCTCTTTCGAACATCAGGTTCAGGCGATCAAACTGTGTAGCCATCTTTGTCCAGGCAATCTCGGCACCCGCGGTGTGGCCAAGCAACTGATTCAAGCTGACGCCGCTTCGCGGCACGGCCTAATTCAAGTGTTGGACGTCGAGAGACGCCAGCTAGCATTGGCCAATGAGCGGAGCTGACTGGAGTCGCCACGAAGTCGAGGCCATCGTCGGCGACTATCTTTCCATGCTCGCGTCGGAGCTGTCGGGTAGCGCTTACAACAAAACTGCTCACAGGCAAGCGCTCAAGCCGCAGCTCAACGGCCGCTCGGACCAATCGATCGAGTACAAGCACGCAAACATCAGTGCAGCGTTGCTGGAAGCCGGCTTTCCATACATCCCGGGCTACAAGGCACGTTTCAACTACCAAGGCCTTGTTGCGGAGGTAGTTGCCGAGCGACTATCGGTCAGTCCAAGCCTTCAAGAGATCGCCGCATTCGATGCGGACCGTCCCATAGTCATGCCAGAGGTGGAAGATATTCTGTCTATCCTCACCGAGGCGCCGCAATCAAGCATCGAAGCAAACGCAGCGCGCGAGCCCCCGGCTTTTCGGCCGAGGCTGTCCACGAGCTACATTGAGCGCGAAGCCCGGAATCGTTCACTTGGATCCGCTGGCGAAACGTTCGTGCTTGCCTACGAGCGCGCTCGGCTTGTCAAGTCCGGACACGAATCGCTGGCCGCAAAGATTGAGCACACCTCAAAGGTGCGCGGCGATCACGAAGGCTACGACATACTTTCGTTTGAGGACTCTGGCGAGGAGCGATTGATCGAGGTGAAGACCACAAAGTACGGCATACAGACGCCATTCTTTGTCACACGGAACGAAGTCTCGGTCTCGGAGAGAAACGCGCACCGGTATCAGGTCTACCGAATGTTCTCCTTTCGCCAAGCCCCTCGCTTGTACACGCTCCGGGGCTCCGTCCCTCATCGCTGTCACCTGTCTGCGGCAACATTTCTCGCTGTGCCTCGATGACGCCCATCCCATCCAATCGACTCACGCGTCGATATTCGCCGCCCTCAGCGCATTGCTCTCGATGAAGTTACGGCGCGGCTCGACCTCGTCGCCCATCAGCATCGTGAAGACCCGGTCGGCCTCGATCGCATCCTCGATCTGCACCCGCAACAGGCGCCGCACGGCCGGGTCCATCGTCGTTTCCCAGAGCTGCGACGGGTTCATTTCGCCCAGACCCTTGTAGCGCTGGCGCGCCACGGCGCCTTCGGCCTGCTGGATCAGCCAGGCCATCGCCTCGCGGAAGTCACTGACGTGCATTTCCTTCTGTCTTTCGCCCTCGCCGCGCATGACCACGGCCTCGCTGCTGACCAGGCCACGGAAGGTCTGGCCGGCCAGGCTGAGCGCTTCGTAGTCGGCACCGTGCAGGAACTCGGACGTGATCACGCTGCTCTTCACGTTGCCGTGGTGCATGCGGCTGATGCGCAGGATGTGCTTGTCCATGTGCGAGTCGAACTCGGAGCTGACCTCGGCGTTGTGCAGCGCGGCCTTCAACGCGCGTGCCGAAGTCTCGGCTGCCTCGAGCGTGTCGAGGTTGAGCTCCAGGCCCTTGGCCATGGCCCGCAGCGCCTCCACGTCCATCCAGCTTGAGAGCCGCTCCACCACGTTCTTGGCCAGGACATGCTGGCGCGCCAGGGTCTCGAGGGCTTCACCTTGCAGCACGGCACTGCCCGGCACGCCGGTGTCGAGCTTGGCGTCCTTGAGTGCCACCTTGAGCAGGTAGGCGTCGAGCTCGATGCTGTCTTTCAGGTATTGCTCTTCCTTGCCGTACTTGACCTTGTACAGCGGTGGCTGCGCAATGTAGATGTGACCGCGCTCCACCAGTTCGGGCATCTGCCGGAAAAAGAACGTGAGCAGCAGCGTGCGGATGTGCGCTCCGTCCACGTCGGCGTCGGTCATGATGATGATGCGGTGGTAGCGCAGCTTGTCGGGATTGAAGTCGTCGCCGCCCATGCCCTTGCCGATGCCGGTGCCCAACGCGGTGATCAGCGTCAGGATCTCGTTGCTGGTCAGGAGCTTCTCGTAGCGCGCCTTCTCGACGTTCAGGATCTTGCCGCGCAGCGGCAGGATCGCCTGGAACTTGCGGTCACGGCCCTGCTTGGCAGAGCCGCCGGCGGAGTCGCCCTCGACGATGTAGATCTCGCACGCGGCGGGGTCCTTCTCCTGGCAGTCGGCCAGCTTGCCCGGCAGGCCCATGCCGTCGAGCACGCCCTTGCGGCGCGTCATCTCCCGGGCCTTGCGCGCGGCCTCGCGCGCACGCGCGGCGTCGACGATCTTGCCGCAGATGATCTTCGCGTCGATCGGATTCTCTTGCAGGTAGTCGGCGAGGGCCTTGCTGACCACGTCTTCGACCGGCCCGCGCACTTCGCTGGACACCAGCTTGTCCTTGGTCTGGCTGCTGAACTTGGGTTCGGGCACCTTCACGCTCAGCACGCAGCACAGGCCTTCGCGCATGTCGTCCCCAGCCACCTCGACCCGGGCTTTCTTGGCGAGCTCGTTGTCCTCGATGTACTTGTTGATCACACGCGTCATCGCCGCGCGCAGGCCGGTCAGGTGGGTACCGCCGTCGCGCTGCGGGATATTGTTGGTGAAGCACAGAACGTTTTCGCTGTAGCCGTCGTTCCACTGCATCGCCACCTCGGCAATGATGTTGGAGTTCTGGTCGCTCATCTTCTCGCCGGTGGCGTGAAAGACGGTCGGATGCAGGATCTTCTTGCCGGTGTTGATGAATTCGACGAATCCCTTCACACCGCCCGAGAACGCGAAGTTGTCTTCCTTGTTGTTGCGCTCGTCGACGAGCCGGATCTTCACGCCGTTGTTCAGGAAGCTCAGTTCACGCAGGCGCTTGGCCAGGATCTCGTAGTGGAAGTCGATGTTGGAGAAGATTTCGAGGTCCGGCAGAAAGTGCACCGCGGTACCGCGTTTCTCGGTCGCCCCCAGCGACTTCATCGGCGACACCTCGAAGCCATCGCGCATTTCAAGCACGCGGTCTTGCGGAATGCCCTGCTTGAACTCCATGAAGTGCGCTTCGCCATCGCGCCGCACGGTCAGCCGCATCCACTTGGACAAGCCGTTGACGCAGCTCACCCCCACCCCGTGCAGGCCGCCAGACACCTTGTAGCTGTTCTGGTTGAACTTGCCGCCGGCATGCAGCTCGGTCAGCGCGATCTCGGCCGCCGAGCGCTTGGGCTCGTGCTTGTCGTCCATCTTCACGCCGGTCGGGATGCCACGGCCGTTGTCGGTCACCGAGATCGAGTTGTCGGTGTGGATCGTGACGACGATGTCGTCGCAGTAGCCAGCCAGCGCCTCGTCGATCGAGTTGTCGACCACCTCAAACACGAGGTGGTGCAGGCCGGTGCCGTCCGACGTGTCACCGATGTACATGCCAGGGCGCTTGCGCACCGCTTCCAGGCCTTCGAGGATCTGGATGCTGCCTTCGCCGTAGGCCGCGTCGCCCGGATTGCCCGAGGTCGAACGGATGTCGGAGTTGTTTGAAATATCGCTCATCAAGACTTTTCTCACTCACGGTTCGAGTGGCGCACACGCTTGGCACCACCCCATCAAAAACGCTGAAGCGGGCCGCAGCCCGCTTGGGTTCAACACGGCGAACCGCGCGAACTCGCTCAAATGCGCATCGGCATCACCACGTACTTGAACCCGGCCTGCTCGGGCACGGTGATCAACGCACTCGAGTTGGTGTCCTGCAACTCCATGTGGATCATCTCGGCGTCCATGTTGGCCAACGCGTCGATCAGGTACGTGACGTTGAAGCCAATCTCGATCGCGTCGCCACCGTAGTCGATCTCGAGCTCCTCCTTGGCCTCTTCCTGCTCGGCATTGCTCGAGGCAATGCGCAGGGTTCCGGGCTCGATGTTGACTCTCACCCCCTTGAACTTCTCGCTCGTCAGGATCGCCGCGCGCTGCAGGCTTGCGAGCAGCGGCGCCCGACCCAGGGTCAAGTGGTTCTTGTGGTTCTTCGGGATCACGCGGTTGTAGTCGGGAAACTTGCCCTCGACCAGCTTGGTCACGAACTCCATGCCCGAGAAGCTGAACTTGGCCTGGTTGCCCGCGAAACGCATCTCGATGGCCGTGTCTTCGTCCTTCAACAAGCGCTGCAGCTCGAGCACCGTCTTGCGCGGCAGGATCACCTCCTGCTTCGGGATGTCCACTTCGAGCGTGGCCTGCGCGAGCGCAAGCCGGTGCCCGTCGGTGGCCACCAGGGTCAGGCTCTTGCCCTCGGCGACGAACAGGATGCCGTTCAGGTAGTAGCGGATGTCGTGCACCGCCATCGCAAAATGGACCTGATTGACGAGGCCGCGCAAGGTCTTTTGCGGCACGCCAAAGACCGGGCCGAAGTCGGCCGCTTCCTGCACCAGCGGAAAATCGTCCGCCGGCATCGTCTGCAATGTAAAGCGGCTCTTGCCACCTGCCAGGGTCAGCTTGTTCTGGTTCGCGCTCAGGGTCACGATCTGGTCGGACGGCATCGAACGCAGGATGTCGATCAGCTTGCGCGCACCCACAGTGGTGGCAAAGTTGCCGGCGTCGCCATCGAGATCGGCGGTCGTTCGCACCTGGATCTCGAGGTCGCTGGTGGTCAGCTCGACGCTCGGACCGGTCTTGCGGATCAGCACGTTGGCGAGGATCGGCAAGGTGTGCCGCCGCTCGACGATGCCCGAGACCGCCTGCAAGGCCCCCAGAACTTTTTCTTGCGCTGTCTTCAAGACAATCATTTCAACCTCTTAACTTAGTCGTATTAGTAGAGGACGGCATTTTTTGTGGACAAGCCTATTTTCGCCTTTTCGATCAGGTACTTAGCTTGCTGGAAACCATGGGATCAGCACCCTCGTTTGCGAACGCGTCAACGCCCAACAACTTTGCAACCGCACCTCGCCCTGTGGACAAGAGGACAGTTGTGCAGGATCTGTCCCCAGGGTTGTGGCTTGACAACGGCGCATTCCCTCAGCCTTTCAGCGTCTGTTCGAGTACATGCAATTGCTGATTCAGCTCGGTGTTCTTCTGACGTTCGGCACCGATCTTGCGCACCGCGTGCAGCACCGTGGTGTGGTCGCGCCCGCCGAACAGCTCGCCGATCTCGGGCAGGCTCTTTTGCGTCATGTCCTTGGCCAGGTACATCGCGATCTGGCGCGGCCGTGCGATCGAGGCCGGGCGCTTCTTGCTGTACATGTCGGCGACCTTGATCTTGTAGAAGTCGGCCACGGTCTTCTGGATGTTTTCGACG
>JBDSBD010000202.1:0-2658 GCA_039921765.1 Burkholderiaceae bacterium | reverse complement strand
ACGCGGCCTCGTTCGCGCCTGGCCCTGCGGCCTGTGGCGGCCCGGCGCGGGCCCTCCGATAGCGGTAACAGACCCTAGAGCCTCAGGAGACACCATGACACTCGCCATCGGCAGTTCGACCGGCGCCAGCGCATCCACCAACTCGCTCAGCGTCAATGACGCTGCGGGGAGCCAGGACCGATTCCTGAAGCTGCTCGTCACGCAGCTGCAGAACCAGGATCCGCTCAGCCCGATGGACAACGCCGAGCTGACGAGTCAGATCGCGCAGATCAACACCGTGAGTGGCATCGCCACGCTCAACACCAGCGTGCAGGCCCTTTCCAGCCGCTTCCTGCAGATGCAGACCCTGCAAGGGGCGTCGCTGATCGGCAAGAACGTGATCGTGCCGGGCAAGCAGCTCGACATCGCCAGCGGCGTCGCACAGGGCGGCTTCGAGCTCGCCAGCGCGGCCGACGCGGTTAAGGTCTAGATCCTCAGCCCGGCCGGCCAGGTGCTCGACACCCTGAATCTGGGCGCACAGAGCAGCGGCATGAGGAGCTTCAACTGGCCGGCTGGCGCGTACGACGCGAGCAGCGGTCTGACGTTCCGGGTCACCGCGATGAGTGGCGCCACGACGTTGTCCAGCACCGAGTTGATGCGCGACTCGGTCGATGCCGTGAGCACCACGGGCGACGCACTGATGCTCGAGCTGCGCAAGTCGGGCAGCACGCCCTACAGCACCGTCAAGGCACTGAACTGATCAAGCCAGGCGCGCCGCGGGACAGCACCGCGGCCGCACCAGAATCCCCCTGAAACGAAGGTAATCCCATGAGCTTCCAGCAAGGTCTGTCCGGTCTGAATGCCTAGAGCAAGAACCTCGAGGTCATCGGCAACAACGTCGCCAACGCCAACACGGTCGGCGCCAAGTCCTCGCGTGCCGAGTTCGGTGACATGTATGCCAACGCGATGAACGGTTCGGGCAGCACCGGCATCGGCATCGGCGTGAAGCTGCAGGCGGTGGCGCAGCAGTTCACGCAAGGCCACATCGCCTCCACCGAGAACCCGCTCGACCTGGCGATCGACGGCAACGGCTTCTTCGAGGTCAGCAACGGGTCGCAGACCCTGTACACCCGCAATGGCCAGTTCCAGGCCAACAAGGACGGCTTCATCACCAACAACGCCGGCATGAAGCTGATGGGCTATCCGGCCGACCGCAACGGCATGATCCAGCCCGGCGGCGCCACGGCGCTGCAGCTGCCCACCGGCGGCGTGGCGCCGAGCGTCACCAGCAAGGTCAGCGTGGAGATGAATCTCGATGCGCGGCTCGCGACGACCTTGCCGGCCGGCACGCCGCAGATCGACTTCGCGGACGCCAAGACCTACAACAACGCCACCTCGGGGCAGGTGTTCGACGAGAAGGGCCAGGACGTGGCCCTGACCTACTACTTCCAGAAGTCGGGCACCGACAACTGGAACGTCTATGCCACCGCCAACGGTGTCTCGGTCAACGTCGATGGTGCCGGCAATCCGCTGCCGGTCACCGCGATCGCCTTTGCGACGAATGGCAGCGGACCGGTCACCCCGGCCGGCCCGGTGGCGATGAACATCCCGTCGTCGGTGAATGCGGCCGGCGCGAACACGATGGCGATCCCGGGCGTGTCATTCGACGTGAGTGGCGCGACCCAGTTCGGCTCGGCCTTCGGTGTCACCAATTTCGCGCAGGACGGCTACGCCGCCGGCCAGCTCTCCAGTCTGTCGATCGAGAAGTCCGGCATCGTGATGGCGACCTACTCGAATGGCCAGAGCAAGCCGGCCGGGCAGATCGAGCTGGCGAGCTTTCGCAACCCGCAGGGCCTGACCCCGTTGGGTGGCAACCTGTGGGCGCGCAGCTTCACCTCGGGCGACCCGACGGTGGGCACGCCCGATACCGGCAACCTCGGCTCGCTGCAATCGGCCGCGCTCGAAGATTCGAACGTCGACCTGACCGGCGAGCTGGTCAACATGATCACCGCGCAGCGTATCTACCAGGCCAACGCGCAGACCATCAAGACCCAGGACCAGGTGTTGCAGACCCTGGTCAACCTGCGCTGATGATCATCGATGACGACGCGCGGCGTTCGCCGCACCGTGACGATCGCTCGAGCGAGGCCGCCTTGCCCGGTGCGGCGCGGCGGCGCAGTGACAAGCGAAATCAAAGTGATCGACCTGATCGCCACTGACTCCGGAGAGCGACGATGGACCGCATGATCTACCTGTCGATGTCGGGCGCCAAGGCGACGATGCAACGCCAGGACACGCTCGCCAACAACCTGGCCAACGCGTCGACGCCGGGCTTTCGCGCCGAGCTGCAGGCGTTTCGCGCGGTGCCGGTGCTGGGCAGCGGCGCGAGCACGCGCGTCTACACGCTGGAGACCACCACCGGCTACGACGCCACGCCCGGCCCGATCACGAGCACCGGACGCAGTCTCGACGTCGCGGTGAAGGGCGCGAGCTGGCTTTCGGTGCAGGCCTTCGACGGCACCGAGGCTTACACGCGCGGCGGCTCGCTCGACGTGGCCAGCGACGGCACGCTCACCACCCGCGGTGGCCTGCCGGTGCTCGGTGACGGCGGGCCGATTCAGGTGCCGCCGAATGCCGCGGTCAGCATCGGCAGCGATGGCACGGTCAGTGCCAGGGCCG
>JBDSBD010000201.1:0-4139 GCA_039921765.1 Burkholderiaceae bacterium | reverse complement strand
TGAATGGCGCGCGCCCGCTGAGCGGGAACGCGAACACCGAGTTCAGCCGCGCCGAGTCGAACTGCGTGTCCACGCCCTGGAAGAATGGCGACGAGGCAGACAGTGCGATGAAGTGCGGCACGTAGCGCGACAGCGAGTGCAACACGAACAGCGCGTCGTCGCCCGACCCGCAGCCCACGTGCACGTGCTGGCCGAACACCGTGAACTGCTTCGCGAGGTAGCCGTAGAGCTGCGAGAGCTGCTGGAAGCGGGGCTTGGAGAACACGCGCTGCTCCGACCAGCGCTGGAACGGGTGCGTGCCGCCACCGGCAATGTCGATGTTCAGGCGGTCGCAGGCCGCCACCAGCGTGTCGCGCATGCCGCGCAGCTCGGCCAGCAGCGGCGCGTGCTCGGTCTGGATGCCGGTGGCGATCTCGATCATGCTTTGCGTCATCTCGGGCGTCACGATGCCCGGGAACGGCTTGCGCGAAAGCAGCTCCAGCAGGTCGTTGGCGCTCGAGGTCAGGTCGAAGTCGAAGGTGTTGACGAGCTGCAGCTCGAGCTCGACCCCGAGCGACAGTTCGGCGGATTTTCCGAAGGCTTGCAGTGGCATCTCAAATCTCCTCGGCCGGGCGTGCCTCGTGCGCCCACAGCAGCGCGCGCTGCGTGGCCAGGGGCCAGATCACTTCGAGCAGCACCAGCATGCCGGCGAGCACGGGCAGGGCCTGGTCCGCGAGGTTGAAGCCGTAGAGCCGGCTTTCCTCGAGCAGCACCAGCGCGAACACCGACATCGGCATCAGAGAAATGCCTGTCAGCGCGCCCTTGCGGAAGGTGGTGCCGCTGACGCGCGCCACCGCGGCATTGACGAGCACGTGCACCGCGGTGCGCGCGCCCAGCAGCGCCACGCCGAGCAGCAGGCTGGCGAGCATGCCGCTCCACGAGAACAGGCTGCCGACGAAGACGAACAGGAACACCGCGAGCAGATCGCCGATTCCGCCGAAATCACGTTGCGCGTGGCTGAGCATGACGCGGCGCTCGCGCGCCACGGCACCGAAGGCCAGCGCGGCGAGCAGCCCCGACAGATGCAGGCTGAGCGCCAGGCCGCTGAGCAGCAGCACCAGGATCGTGAATGTCACGGTGGTGCTCTGGCTGCTGGTGGTCAGGCGGTTCAGGGTCGGGGCGAGGAAGCCGAACACCGCGCCGACCACCAGCGACAGGCCGATCACGTAGAGGCTGTCGAAGGCGGCCCGGCCGAGGTCGCCGCTGTTCTCGAGGTGCCAGTAGCCGACCACGAGCTTGAGCAGCAGCGCGGCGATCAGGCAGTTCAGCGCGCACAGGTGCAGCAAGCGCTCGGTCACCTGGCCCGAGCTGCGCAGCTCGTGCGTGACGCGCATCACCGCCGCCGGCGAGATCGCCACGCACAACGCCGCGAGCACAAGACGCTGGTCCATCTCGAGGCCGAACGCGCCGGCCACCCACATCGACGCGGCGAAAGTCAGCGCCGCCTGCACCAGCCCGGCCGCCAGAACCCACGGGTTGTGGCGCACCCAGCGCGGGTTGATGCGATAGCCGAGCTCGAACAGCATCAGCGCGAGCGCCGCGTTGGCCAGGAAGCTCAGGGCCGCCGGCGAAGCCACGCCCTGCGACAGGCCCGCGCCCCCCAGCACCAATCCGATCACGCCATAGGCGCTGACGCGCGGCAGGCGCCAGCGTCGGTACAGCCACTCGCCGGCGAGCCAGGCGGCCAGCAGCATCAGGGGCCAGCCCACGAGCGGGCCGAGAAGTTCCAGGTTCATGCGTTGTTCTTTCTTGTGTGTGCGCCGCGCAGCATAGTCACCCGCACCCGAGCGGATCCGATCCGGAGGGCTTTGGGGCACGATCGGGCCAGCGCGAACCTTACCGCACCGCTGGGCGGCGCCGGCGCGGCCGGATTTGTGCCGGGCCTACGGGAAAGTCTGTATTTGCAGCAATATAATTTGCAGTCATGGAATCAGCCTGGAGACCGCGGTTGGAGGCGCCCGAGTGGGCCGTGCTGCGGCGCGCTGACAAGGCGCGGCGACGCTGTGGGCTCATGCCCGTGAAGCGGAGCCACGCAGCCAACGGGTCGCAGCACGGCCCAGGCGGGTGCGTCGCGCGCTCATCCTAATCGTGAAGCCGATCGGGGGTGGCAAACGCCGCACACCGGTTGCGCTGCAAGCGGTGGCAGATGGTCGACTGCGCCTTCCCGGCGCAAGCGTTGTGCCCACCGGTGCAGCGTGCACCGCGCTCGATGTACTCGAGCAGCTGCGCGTGGTGGTGCGCCTGGCCAGCGCCCATTCGGCACGGCTTGAGCGCGCCACCGGGGTGCCCGGCACCCAGCTCTGGGCGCTGCATGAGGTCGCTGCCCATGACGGTCTGAAGGTCGGCGAGCTGGCGCAACGTCTGCGCCTGCACCAGACCACGATGAGCAACCTGCTGCGCCGGCTCGAATCGCGCGGTCTCGTGCGCAAGGGCCGCTCCCCGCATGACGGGCGCATCGTCCACATTCACCTGACGCCGGCGGGTCGCAAGACCTTGAAGAGTTCACCGGGGCCGGCGCGCGGGTTGCTGCCGAATGTCCTCGACATCATGAGCGCGGCGGAGCTGCGCAAGGTACATCGGGGCCTGGCGGTGTTGCTGGAACACATGGGCGGCTTCGACCCGACCCTCGCACACCGTCCACTGCCCTTCAACGAATAAGCGCGGCAACCGCCCGCTTTCAACCCAGGAGTTATCTCATGACGTCTTCCCGAAACCTCGTTCTTGCAGTGATTGCCGCTGCCGCACTGGCGGCCTGCAGCAGCACGCCGATCGAGCCGACCCAGGCCCCCGTGTCGAGTGCGCAGATTTCGCCGGCCACGCAGGCGCCCGGCTCGGCGGGGGCCGCAAGCCATGTCGCGACCGTGACGCTCGATCCGCTCGACGACCCGAAGAGCACGCTCGCGGCGCGCAGCGTGTACTTCGGCTACGACGACTTCACGGTCGCCGCCAAGTACCAGCCGCTGGTCCAGGCGCACGGCCAGTACCTCGCGGCGCACCCGCAGGTGCAGGTGCGCGTCGAGGGCAATGCCGACGAGCGCGGCTCGAGCGAGTACAACCTCGCGCTCGGCGACAAGCGTGCGCAGGTGGTTGCGCACCAGCTCGAGCTGATGGGCGCGAAAGCCAACCAGGTCGAGGCGGTGAGTTACGGCAAGGAGCGCCCGCGCGCCACCGGCCATGACGAGGCCGCCTGGAGCGAGAACCGGCGCGACGACATTCGCTACGTGAAGCGCTGATCGGCCGGGCGGCGAGGCTCAGCCGCGGCGCGGCCAAAGACCCCGCGCGCGCGAAACCGCGCGCGGTGGCTAGACTGCACACGCACCTCTTCTTGGAGACTTCCAGCGTGAGCCACACCGTCGACTACTACTTCTCGCCGCAATCGCCGTGGGCCTATCTCGGCCACCAACGCTTCGCTGACATGGCAAAGGCGGCCGGTGCGCGCATCAACGTGCTGCCGGTCGATCTGGGCGGCAAGGTGTTCCCGGTCTCGGGGGGCCTGCCGCTGGCCAAGCGCGCGCCGCAGCGCCAGGCCTACCGACTCGTCGAACTCGAGCGCTTCAGCAAGTACCACGGCCTGCCGCTGAACCCGCAGCCGAAGTATTTTTCGGTCGCCGGCGAAGATGCTGCCAAGCTGATCGTTGCGGTCGACCTGAACGACGGCAGCGACGCCGCGATGGCGATCACCGCCGCGCTGCTGCGTGCGGTGTGGGTCGAGGATCGCAACGTCGCCGACGAGACGGAACTTGCGGCAATGCTGGAAGTGCTCAAGCTTCCGGCGCGCCGCATCGACGACGCGCACTCGCAGGCCGCGCACGAGCGCTATGAGGCCGACTCGCGGCGTGCCATCGAGGCCGGCGTGTTCGGCGCACCGAGCTATGTGATCGAGGGCGAGGTGTTCTGGGGCCAGGACCGGCTCGACTTCGTCGAGCGGCGGCTCGCGCTGCCGCCGCGCTAGCGCCAGACGTCGCGCGTCGGGCTCGGGACCGAATCGGACTCACGCGACGACATTGCGACGCGCGCAAAGAAAAAGCCGGTGCAAGCACCGGCTTTTCCGTGAGCACGGGATGCTCAGCTCAGGTGGCCGTTGATCAGCTTGGTCATCT
>JBDSBD010000200.1:0-8450 GCA_039921765.1 Burkholderiaceae bacterium | reverse complement strand
ACCCACGACAACAGGAATCACAATCCTGGACTCTACCAACTGAGCTACAGCCACCGTTGAGTCGGTGATTATAGAGGACAGACGAGAGCAGACCGTCGCCCGGCCCTACTTCGCTGCACTCGCGGCTGCCTCGGTGGCGGCAATCCCGGCCGGCCTGATCACGACCTTGAAGCGCTTCTTGAGAGCGCCGTAGTAGGCCGCCATTTCCGCCTCGCTCCAGGCTTGCGCGTACTGCGCCTGCGCGCTGGCGGCATCGCCCGCGGCCGGATCGCGGCCCAGCACCTTGATGACCTTGGCCACGGCATAGCCGGCGTCGCCCAGATCAACACCAACCCATGCCGGCAGCGCGGCCGTGGGTGCCTTGAGGACCGCATCGAGCAGCGCATGCGGCAGGCCGTGAGTCTGGGCGCGCGAGACTGTCTGCGCCGGCTCGGTCATGGCCGTATCGGGCTTGGCGCGCAACTCAGCCAGGCGGGCCTCACCCATCTTGCGCGCGATGGCAGCGGCCTGCAGGATCGCAAGTCGCTCGCCGATCTGTTTCTTCACCTCCGTGAGCGGCAAGCGGTGCGCGGGGGTGTGCTTCACGACCCGACCCGACGCCAGCGTGCTCGCTGCAACCTCGACCGCCTCGGTGTTGCGCTTGTTGCGAACCACGTCTGTGCTGAACAGCGCTTCGAGGAACTTCGGGTTCGCCAGCACACCGCTCACACCGGGCGCCGGGGTGCGCGTGACGTGGCTCGCGGTCTGCACGTCAAGCTTGAACTTCTCCGCTGCGGGCTTCAGGCTGTCGGGTTGCTCGTAGACCAGGTTCGTGAAGTCACCTGCAAGTTCGATGAAACGCTTCTGAGCGAGTTGGGCCTTGACCACGTCCTCGATTTCGGGGCGTACCGACTCGAAGCTGCGCTTCTCGCCACCACGCACACCCGTGAGCTTGATGATGTGGAACCCGAAGTCGCTTTGCACCAGGTCGCTGATCTCGCCCGGCTTGAGCGCAAACGCCGCACTCTCGAACGGCTTGACCATCGCGCCGCGGCCGAAGAAGTCGAGGTCGCCGCCCTTCTCGGCCGAGCCGGGGTCTTCCGAATTCTTGCGGGCCAGTTCGGCGAAGCCGGCCGGATCCTTGCGAGCTTCGGCAAGCAGTGATTCAGCCCGGGCTTTCGCCTTGGCGATCTCCGCGGCCGGCGCGCCCTTTTCCGCCTTGACCAGGATGTGGCTGGCGCGACGTTCCTCGGGTGTCGTGTACCGCGCCTCGTTCTGCGTGTAGTACGCACGCAGATCCTCGTCGGACACCTTGATGCCCTTCTTCACCGCATCAAGGCTGAGCACCACGTATTCGATGTCCTCGGACTCCGGCGCCTGGAACTGCTTGGCATGGGCTGGATCGTTGTAGAACTTCTCGATCTCGGCGTCAGTGGGTTTGACCTGCGCCAGCGAGTCCTGCGTGTCGAAGCGCTGCACCTGCACCTCGCGCTGCTGGAACATCGCATCCAGAGCAGCCGTTGCGGCGCTCTTCGGTGCGATCACGGTGCCGCCCAGGCCGATCATCACCTGGCGCAGGGACATGTCCTGGCGCAGGCGCTGCGCGAACGTCTCCGACGACATGCCTTGCGCGGCGAGCGCATCCTTGTTGACGCTGCCATCGGGATTGCGCAGGAACGCAAGCTGCGGGTCGGACACGAACATCCGCTGCAGCCGGGCGTCGGAGGTGGTGAGATTGAGCTTGTTGGCCGCGACCAGCATCACGCGTTCACGCACCACGGCTTCGAGCGACTGGCGCTTCATCTCGGGCGAGTCGAACAGTTTGGCATCCACGTCGGGCATCTGGCGACGCACGCGGTCGATCTGTTCGCGCTGGGCCGCCTCCCATTCGTCCCGCGAAATATCCTGACCCGCGACCGTGGCAACCGTGTTGGCGCCGCCGTCACGGAAGTTGCCATAGCCCTCGATCCCGAAGAAGACGAACGACGGGAA
Organism: Burkholderiaceae bacterium; assembly: GCA_039921765.1. Taxonomy (GTDB): domain Bacteria; phylum Pseudomonadota; class Gammaproteobacteria; order Burkholderiales; family Burkholderiaceae_C; genus JBDSBD01. The sequence goes on along the minus strand of JBDSBD010000200.1, from coordinate 6,479 downwards.
CACCAGCAGGATCAGGATGATCTGCAGTGGGCGGATGTGCTTGCGAATGAAATCGAACATCGAGAGCCTCTATCGAAATAGCCGCTTCGCTCGCACGGGCGCGCAGCCAAATCCAAACATCAAATACGGTGACAGCCGAACCCAGATGCAACAAAGGCGAACCGAGGTTCGCCTTTTGGGGGATGGCTGGTGGTCATTCTATCCGAGCCCTCCACCCCGATCTGGAGCTTGGGCCCGGCAGCCGGGTCGTTGCTGTGGTGGGTGCTGAGGGGTTCGAACCCCCGACCTACGCCTTGTAAGGGCGCCGCTCTACCAACTGAGCTAAGCACCCGTGTGCCGCATCACGCAACCGTGACGATCGAGCCTTCAGTTCAGCGCATCCTTGAGCGCCTTGCCGGGACGGAACTTCGGAACCTTGGCCGCCTTGATCTTGATGGTGGCGCCCGTGCGCGGGTTGCGCCCGCTGCGCGCCGCGCGCTTGCCAACGCTGAATGTGCCGAAGCCGACGAGCGAAACGGTGTTGTTCTTCTTCAGCGTGGACTTCACACCCCCGATCACAGCCTCCAGGGCGCGTGCTGCCGCGGCCTTGGAAATGTCGGCCTGCTTGGCGATGTGTTCGATCAACTCGGTCTTGTTCACGGATGGTCCCCCTCAAAAGGTTTCACACAAAGAAATTCGGGTGGTGTTCAAGCTGGTCGGCGGCGCGGCGCCGTGGCCCGATCGATTACAGCCGCGCACTCGCGGAGTGTCAAGCGCGGATGCGGATTCTATTCGCAAACCCTCTCGCTCAATTGAAGGGAACTGCGTGATTTCTCCCTTGACAACGGGCACGCCACTCCCTAGTCGAGCACCCGCTGCGCCCGCCAAAATCGGGGTGGTTGAATCAACGCACCGCCTTGCGCACCACCAGCACCACACCGACTGCAGTGAGCAGCATGCCGATCAACATGCTCCATGTGAGTGGCTCGCGAAACAGCAACCACGCCATCAACGCAGTGCACGGCGGCACCAGGTACATCAGGCTCGTGACTTCGGTGGCCGCGCCGCGCTGGATGAGCAGATACAGCAGCGAGCTGCCGCCCAACGTCAGCGCCAGCACCGACCACGCCAGCGCGCCGATGAGCTGCGGGTGCCAGCGAATCGACTCGCCCTCGAGCAGCGCCAGCGGCAGCGTCAGCGCGAACGCCGTGAACATCTGGATCGCACTGGCGGTGCGCACGTCGCACGGCGCAACATGGTGTTTCTGGTAGAGCGTGCCGATCGTGATGCTGAGCAGCGCGAAGATCGTGAGCGACAGTCGCCACGACGTCAACTCACCGTCTCCGAGCTTGTCCCACACCACCAGCGTGAGCCCTGCCAGGCCAAGCACCAACCCGAGCCATTGGCGCGCCGAGACGCCGGACTGCCCACTGTGGCGCGCCATCAGGGTGGTCCAGATCGCGGTCAACACCGGTTGCAGCCCCACCAGCAGGGCCACCGTGCCTGCGCCCACTCCGGCCTTGATCGCCGCCCAGACGCCACCCAGATAGCCGGCCTGAATGAACATGCCGACGACCGCGAGGTGCGCCCATTGGCGTCGATCCGTCGGCCAGCGCGCCCCCGAGATCCTGATCCACACCGCGAAGCACAAGACCGACAGCGCATAGCGCAGCGCCAGGAACTTCAAGGGTGGCGCGTGCGGCATGCCGAAGCGCGCAACCACGAATCCGGTGCTCCAGATCACCACAAAGACCCACGGCATGGAGCGCACCAGCAGGCGCGGCGCGCGCGGCGGCGGCGCCGTGCCTTGCATGACTATTTGGCCTTGGCGCGAATCTCGGGCAGCGCCTTTTGCAGGTAGTAGATCATTGACCAGATCGTCAGCACCGCCGCGATGTAGATCAGCACCGTACCCCAGCGCTGGGTGTCGATCACGCCGAACAGCACGCCGTGATAGAGCAGGAACGGGATGGCAACCATCTGCACGGCGGTCTTGATCTTGCCCAGCATGTGCACCGCGACACTGCGCGATGCGCCGATCTGCGCCATCCACTCGCGCAGCGCCGAGATCGCGATCTCGCGTCCGATGATGACAAGTGCGACCAGGCTCTGCACGCGATCGATCTCGACCAGAACCAGCAGTGCGGCACAGACCAACACCTTGTCGGCGACCTGATCGAGGAACGCGCCAAACGACGAGGTCATGTTCAGGCGGCGTGCGAGGTAACCATCGGCCCAGTCGGTGAGCGCAAAAACGATGAACAGCACGGTGGCCACCGTGTTGCGCTGCACTTCAGTGAGCGGCAGCTGGAACACACCGACGATCAGCGGAATCGCAACGATGCGCGCCCAGGTCAGCAACGTCGGCAAGTTGAAGAACATCGCGCTATTGTGACCGAGCCGCTGCAGCGAAGTGCCTGCGCAGTTGCAAAGCCAGGGCGGCTCGTTCGCGCGCCGGCGCGGCGCAATGTTCGCCGGTGCCTCGTTGCGGCGCGCGTCGCTGCAGCAAGGCGCCGCACCGTCGTTTCACTCGTCGAGCGTGCGCGGCTTGAACTTGCGGTCGTCGTTGAACAGGAATGTTTCGGTGAAGCGCCACGGCCGCGGCAGCAGCGAGACGTCGCCGAACGGTGCCGCGCGCCGCACCGCGTCGGTGGCGAGCTTGACGGTGTCGAGCGCCTGGCGCGGGCGGCGCAGAACCTCGATGCGCCGGATGCTGCCATCGCGGTTCAGGTCGACCTCGAGCACCGGGATGGCCAGCAATGGATCGGGCACCGGCCCGCTGTAGACGCCGTTCGGATTCGCCGCAACGATGCGCAGCGCGGCCTGGCGGCGCAACTCATCCCTGTTGCGCACCGGCCCGGGTGGGGCCAGGCGCACCCCGTCGACCGCGGTGGGCGCCGGCACCGTCGACCCACCCACCGGTGCCGTGGCACCCACGCCCGCCGCCGGCGCTGCGCCGGGCCCCGGCGCTTGCGGCGTCGGCGCCGGCCCGGAACACCCCGCGAGCACGCTCAAACTCACCAGGCCCAGGCGAAACCGCCGCTCGACTCGATCAATGCAATGCACGATAGATCTCCTCCGCCAGTTCCCTGGAAATGCCGTCGACGCTGCGCAGATCTTCGACGCTTGCCTCACCCACGCCGCGCGCCCCACCGAAGCGCTGGAGCAGCTTGGCGCGCTTCTTCGGGCCGATGCCGGCGATATCTTCGAGCTTGCTGCCCCCGGTGCGCACGCTGGCGCGCCGGGCCCGCATGCCGGTGATCGCGAAGCGGTGCGCCTCGTCACGAATCTGCGCCACCAGCATCAGGGCCGCGGAGTCGCGGCCGAGGTAGACCTTGGCGCGGCCGTCGGCAAACACCAGCTCCTCGAGTCCGACCTTGCGGCCCTAACCCTTCTCGACCCCGACGATGCGGCCGAGGTCGATCCCGAGTTCCTCGAAGACCTCGCGCGCCATGCTGACCTGGCCGCGCCCGCCGTCCACCAACACCAGATCGGGCAGGCGGGCCTCCCCTCGCGCGGCGGCCTCCACGAGCTTGGCGTAGCGGCGCGTCAGCACCTGACGCATCGCGGCGTAGTCGTCACCGCCGGTGATGCCCTCGATGTTGTAGCGGCGATATTGCGCGCTTTGCATCTTGTGACCTTCGAAGACGACGCAGGATGCCTGAGTCGACTCACCGGCGGTGTGGCTGACATCGAAACACTCGATGCGAAACGTGTCCATGTTCTCGACCGCGAGGTCGAGCGCCTCCACCAGCGCGCGCGTGCGCGCATGCTGCGAGCCTTCCTCGGCAAGCAGCTGCGCGAGCTTGAGGCGAGCGCCCTTGATGCACATGTCGAGCCAGGCGCGACGCGCGTCGCGTGGCTGATGCTGAGCCGCGACCCGCACCCCACTGTGCTCCGACAGCGCCTCGATCAACGCCGGGTCCACGGCACAACTGAGCACGAGCAGCGGCGGCACCGGGACCTCGAGGTAATGCTGGGCAATGAAGGCTTCGAGCACGCGCACCTCGGGGGCGGAACGCGCTTCCCTGGCGTTGGAATCGGTGTCAGTGTCGGTGTCAGCCTCTGCCACTTCAGGCAAACGCTCGATGGCCTCCTCGACATGCGCCGGAAAATACGGCCGGTCTCCGAGATGTCGGCCACCTCGCACCATGGCCAGGTTCACACAGGCACGCCCGCCTTCGACCTGAACCGCCAGTATGTCGGCGTCCCGAGTCGTCATGCCGGTGTTGTCCTCGACCGATTGCTGATGCAGCACGCGCGACAGCGCTCCCAGTTGATCGCGGATCTCGGCTGCCGCCTCGAACTCGAGCGCCTCGGAGCGGGCCACCATCCGCGCCTGCAACTGATCCATCAGCTCATGCTGCTCGCCGTTCAGAAAGCGCTCGGCGTTGGCCACGTCGCGCGCGTAGTCCTCGGCCGAAATGAAACCGACGCAGGGCGCCGAGCAGCGCTTGATCTGGTACAGCAGGCAGGGTCGGGTGCGATTGGCGAACACCGTGTCTTCGCAGGTGCGCAGCCGGAACACCTTCTGCAGCATCTGGATCGATTCCTTCACCGCCCAGGCACTCGGGAATGGGCCGAAATAATGGTGACGGCGGTCGACCGCGCCACGGTAGTAGGCGATGCGCGGGTACTGCGCACCCGATCGGCCTGTCGACCCGGGTGCGGCGCGCGCCGCCGTGATCTTCAGGTACGGGTAGCTCTTGTCGTCGCGGAACAGGATGTTGTAGCGGGGACTGAGCGTCTTGATCAGGTTGTTCTCGAGCAGCAGCGCTTCGGCCTCCGAGCGCACCACCGTCGTCTCCATGCGCACGATCTTCGTGATCATGTGGCCGATGCGGGTGCCGGCGTGGTTCTTGTGGAAGTAGCTCGAGACCAGTCGTTTCAGGTCGCGCGCCTTGCCCACGTAGAGCAACGCGTTGCTTGCGTCGAAGTAGCGGTAGACGCCGGGCAGGCTCGGCAGCGCCGCGACCTCGGCAAGGAGGCGTTCGCGCACCGGATCGCCATCGACGCCGGTGTCGATCTCGCCGGCCGATTCGCCCGCTGCGGCAGGCGCGCCTGAAACGTCGCTGTCGTTCATCGCGGTTGATTGTGCCGCCCTTGAATGCATCGGGCCGAGCCGGCTTCGGTTGACAATGCCGCGCATGCATAGCCCGTCGGAAAAGCGCACCTGGGATCTGTTCTGCCGCGTCATCGACAACCACGGCGACATCGGCGTGTGCTGGCGCCTGGCCGCCGACCTCGGCGCGCGTGGCGAGCGCGTGCGGCTGTGGGTGGATGATCCTGCGGCGCTCGCGTGGATGGCTCCCCGAGGCGCGCCGGGGGTGACCCTGCATCCTTTCGACGGCGCCGGCCGTGTCGAAGAAGCGCCCGGTGACGTGGTGATCGAGGCCTTTGGCTGCGATCTGCCGCAGGCCTTCGTGCGCCGCATGGCCACAGCCCGGAGCGCGCCGCTCTGGATCAACCTCGAGTACCTGAGCGCTGAAAGCTATGTCGAGCGCAGCCACCGACTGCCGTCCCCGCAACTGAGCGGGCCGGGTGCCGAGCTCGACAAGTGGTTCTTCTATCCCGGCTTCACGGCGCGCACTGGTGGGTTGATCCGCGAGCCTGGACTGGCGCAGCAGCAGCGCAGCTTCGATGCGCAAGCCTGGCTTGCGGCGCACGCTGTACCCAGGCAGGAGCGCGCCCATGAGCGCGTCGTCAGCCTGTTTTGCTACGCCCAGCCGGCACTGGGCGGTCTGCTCGAGCACTTCGCGCGCCAACCCACGCTGCTGCTCGCCACACCCGGACCAGCCACCCGGCAGTTGCTTGAACAGACCGGACCCGCACTGCAGCGCGGCGCGCTGCGCGCGCACCGACTGCCCCTGCTAGCCCAGACCGACTATGACCGCTTGCTGTGGGCGTGCGACCTGAACTTCGTGCGCGGCGAGGATTCGTTCGTCCGCGCCCAGTGGGCCGGCGCTCCGTTCGTATGGCAGGTTTACCCGCAGGAGGACGGCGCGCACGCCGTGAAGCTTGGCGCTTTCCTGGACCGGTTCCTCGAAGACGCGGAACCGGTTTTCGCGGCCGACGTTCGCGCCATCCACGCGGCCTGGAACGGCTTGGCGACGTCGGGATGGAAGATGCCGGACGCCGCGATCTGGCGTGCGCACTGCGAGGGTTGGCGCGAGAAGCTGTTGTCCCAGGCCGATCTCAGCTCGCAACTGCTCGGCTTCGTGGCGAGGAAACGCTAGAATCGAAGGCTCTGCGTACCTGGCACGTCTGCCGAGGTGCGTACTCCCGCACCCCGACATCGCCAGACAAGGAAAGCTGTTCATGAAGATTGCACAGGAAATTCGCGCCGGCAACGTGATCATGCAGGGCAAGGACCCGATGGTGGTTCTGCGCACCGAATACAGCCGCGGCGGGCGCAACTCCGCCACCGTGCGCATGAAGCTCAAGAGCCTGCTGTCCAACTCGGGCACCGAGGTCGTCTTCAAGGCCGACGACAAGATGGA
>JBDSBD010000199.1:0-4026 GCA_039921765.1 Burkholderiaceae bacterium | reverse complement strand
GCAAGTCGACCTTCTTCAAGATGCTGACCTGCGAGGTGCAGCCAACCTCCGGAAAGATCATCTTCGAGGGCCGTGACATCACCGGCATGAACGTCACCGATGCCTGCCAACTCGGGCTCACCAAGAGCTACCAGGTCAATCAGTTGTTCACTCGCCTGACGGTTCGCGAAAATCTTGCCATTGCCGTACTGGCTGAATTGCGCGGCAAGTTCCGCATCGACATGTGGCGCCTGTCGGAGAACATTCCGGGGTTGACCGAACGAGTCGCGCACAATCTGGCGCTGGTCAACCTCACGCGGCGCGCCGATACGCCGGTGTCCGCGCTGGCCTATGGTGAAAAGCGCCGGCTCGAGATCGGGCTTGCGCTGGCCAGCTCGCCGAGCCTGCTGCTGCTCGACGAACCGCTGGCAGGGATGAGCCCGCGCGAACGGGTCGACACGGTCAAGCTGTTGAAATCCATCAGCCAGGGTCGGACGATGGTCGTGATCGACCACGACAAGGATTCGCTTTTCGAACTGGTCGAGCGGGTCACGGTGCTTCAGGAGGGAAGCGTGCTGGTCGAAGGCACGCCGCAAGAGATCGAGGCCAACCCTACCGTCCAGGAAGCCTATCTAGGTGGGATCATGGCATGAGTCTGCTCGAAGTCTCAGGGCTCAACAGCTATTACGGCGACTCGCACATCCTGTTCGACGTCGCCCTGCGTGTCGATGCGCACGAAGTGGTCGCGTTGCTCGGCCGCAATTGCGCCGGCAAGAGTACCACTCTGAAGACCCTGATGGGTCTCGTGAGCGCGCGCTCGGGCAGCGTGATGTTCGACGGCGCCAACATCGCGGGTCAGCCCGCGCATCGGATCGCACAGGCGGGCATGCAACTGGTGCCCGAAGATCGGCGCATCTTCGGCAGCCTCGACGTCGAAGAGAACATCGTGCTCGCCAGCCTGACTGCAAAGCAGGCGTGGCCACTGGAGCGCATCTACGAGATCTTTCCACGGCTCGCCGAACGCCGCCGCAGCCGTGGCACCGATCTGTCGGGGGGCGAGCAGCAGATGCTTGCAATCGCCCGCGCGCTGGTACGTGATCCCAAGATGATCCTGCTGGACGAGCCCTTCGAGGGCTTGGCGCCGGTCATCGTGCGCGACCTGCTGGCGGCCTGCCGCAAGCTGGCAGCGGCCGGGCAGACCATCGTGCTGGTGGAGCAGAACCTGGCGGCGGCCTTGGCGCTCGCCAGTCGCGTCTACATCATCAACAACGGCCACATTGCGCACGAAGGCTCGGCAGCGGAGATCAAGGCCGACCCGAAGGTGCTGCAACGCTACCTGGGAATCTAGCCGCAGGGGGCCGCTAGCGCCGTTCTGCGAAGGTGCCCCGGCGGCTCTGCGCAACGCGGACGGCGTCGCCGAAAGCCGGCCGGCGTGAGGTCTGGAACCTTGCGTCGTTGCCTACGCGGCCCGCTTTGACTATTTCCCCTTGGATGGCGACAGTGCAGACATGAGTGAGAACAAACCCGCCTACGTGATCGGCCACGTCACGGTGAAGAGCGAACAACACTGGGCCGAGTACCGCAGCAGGGTGCCCGCGACGCTGACCGAGTGGGGTGGCGAGTTGGTGTTGCGCGGCGAGCTCCGCGCGGTATGGGACGGAGCGCACCGGCACACCGACACCGTGGTGCTGCGCTTTGCCAGCCTGGATTCTGCCACGCGCTGGCATGAATCAGACGCGTATCAGGCGTTGATTGGGTTGCGCCACCAGGCAGCCGACTTGGATCTGATCGTGTTCGAGGGGTAGCGAACGACGGCTGCGTGGGGCACTGCGCTTCGAGGTGCAGCCTCATCCATCGGCGCGAAGCCGGACCTGCCACGCCTCAGCGATGCAACCCGCGCTCATCGGGCTCATCGGTCGACATCGCGATCACGCTGACCGGCTTGCCTTTCATGCGCCGCCACACGTACACCGCATAACCCGACAGCCCGTAGGTCATGAACAGCCCGAACAGCGCACCCGGCAGGTGGATGTTGATGACGGCGATGAACAACGCGATCCCGACGATCACGATGAACGGGACCGAGCGCTTGAAGCTCACGTCCTTGAAGCTGTAGAACGGCACGTTGGTCACCATCGTCAGGCCTGCGTACAAGGTGAAGCCGAACGTGGTCCACATCAGCCACGCGCCATCCTGGTCGCCGGTGAAGCCCTGGTTGTCCATCAGCCAGATGAAACCCATCACCAGCGCTGCGGCGGCCGGGCTCGGCAGGCCCTGGAAGAACCGTTTGTCGACGACCCCGAGGTTCGTGTTGAAGCGCGCCAAACGAAGCGCCGCACACGAGCAGTAGACGAAGGCGGCAATCCACCCCGGTTTGCCCAGGCCCTTGAGCGCCCACTCGTAGGCAATCAGAGCGGGTGCCGCGCCGAACGACACCATGTCCGACAGACTGTCCATCTGTTCGCCGAAGGTGCTCTGGGTGTTGGTCATGCGCGCCACGCGACCGTCCAGGCTGTCGAGCACCATCGCGATGAACACACCGTAGGCAGCCTGCTCGAAGCGGCCGTTCATCGCCATCACCACCGCGTAGAAGCCGCCGAACAGCGCCGCCAGCGTGAACAGGTTGGGCAGGATGTAGATGCCCTTGCGGCGCGGCCGTGGCTGGGGCTCTAGTGTTTCGTCGTCGTCGGCGTCATCTTCGGTCGGCATGTTTGTCATCGTGGGAGGATACCGCAGTGCTCACCGAAAAAAGACCGCGAACCCGAGTCCGCGGCCTCTCGCACGAGATGCTGGCCGGCTTCAGTTCCGGGACTGGTCGACGAGGCGGTTCTTCTTGATCCACGGCATCATGGCGCGCAGCTTCTCGCCGACCACCTCGATATCGTGCTCGGCCGTGAGGCGGCGGCGCGACTGCAGCGTCGGCGCGCCGGCGCGGTTCTCGAGGATGAAGTTCTTCGCATACTCGCCCGTCTGGATGTCTTTCAAGGCCTGGCGCATTGCCTGCTTCGTCGCCTCGGTCACGATCTTTGGCCCGGTCGCGTACTCGCCATACTCGGCATTGTTCGAGATCGAGTAATTCATGTTGGCGATGCCGCCTTCATAAATCAGATCGACGATCAACTTGAGCTCGTGCAGGCACTCGAAGTACGCCATCTCCGGCGCGTAGCCGGCCTCCACCAACGTCTCGAAGCCGGCCTTGATCAGCTCGACCGTACCGCCGCACAGCACCGCCTGTTCGCCGAACAGATCGGTCTCGGTCTCTTCGCGGAAATTGGTCTCGATCACGCCGGCTTTGCCGCCCCCGTTGGCCGCCGCGTAGGAGAGCGCCAGATCGCGCGCCTTGCCGCTTCGGTCGGCATGCACTGCGATGAGGTGCGGCACGCCACCGCCCTGGGTGTAGGTCGAGCGCACCGTGTGACCGGGTGCCTTGGGCGCGACCATCCAGACGTCGAGATCGGTGCGCGGCACGACCTGGCCATAGTGAACGTTGAAGCCGTGCGCGAAGGCGAGCGACGCGCCTTGCTTGATGTGGGGCTCGACGTCGTCCTTGTAGACGGTGGCGATCAGCTCATCGGGGAGCAGCATCATCACGACATCGGCCCCTTTCACCGCATCGGCCACGTCGGCGACCTTCAGCCCTGCCTTCTCGGCCTTGGCCCACGACGGCCCGCCCTTGCGCACACCGACAGTCACCTTGACGCCGCTGTCGTTCAGGTTCTGCGCGTGCGCATGGCCCTGCGAGCCGTAGCCGATGATCGTGACGTTCTTGCCCTTCACCAGGCTCAGATCGGCGTCCTTGTCGTAATAGACCTTCATGTTCATCTCCTTGGAATTCAAACGGATGGGGTGGGTGACGGTGGTGAGAGTCGGTTCGCGGCCGGGTCAGACGCGCAAGATGCGCTCGCCGCGGCCGATTCCGCTTGTGCCGGTGCGGACCGTTTCGAGGATGGCGCTGCGGTCGATGGCTTCGAGGAAGGCGTCGAGCTTGTTCGCGGCGCCGGTCAGCTCGAGCGTGTAGCTCTTTTCCGTGACGTCGATGATGCGGCC
>JBDSBD010000198.1:0-7159 GCA_039921765.1 Burkholderiaceae bacterium | reverse complement strand
CGGCAGCCGCATCGAGACCGACGGCATCGACGTGTTCACGTTCAAGGACGGCTTGATCACGTTGAAGAACGTGTTCCGCAAGGCCCGGCCAAACCTGCCCGCCGCGAAATAAGCCCCACCGCATTCTCGGGAGCCCCCATGGCGATCAGTCACACCGCGCAGTTCCGTGCCGACGACCCCGGCGACGACCGGCGCTACGACCCCTGCTACGACCCGCTGGTCGCGACCGACCCGGGTGCCGGCCGCGCCTACGCGCCGACCTACTGGGTCGCGAGTGCCGGCACGCCGCCCGAGGACGACGGCCCGATCACGCAGGACACCGACGCCGATGTCGTGATCATCGGCTCGGGCTCGACCGGCCTGTCGACCGCGCTCTACCTGGCGCAGGAGCACGGCATCCGGGCCCTGGTGCTCGAGGCCAACCAGACCTCCTGGGGCTGCTCCAGCCGCAGCGGCGGACAGGGCCAGAATGCCAGCGGCCGGCTCAAGCGCAGCCAGTGGATCGCGCGCTGGGGCCTCGATGTCGCGAAGCGGCTCGATACCGAAATTCGCACCGGCTTCGAGAACTTCAAGGTGCTGACGACGCAGATCGACTGCGACGCGTTCGACGGTGGCCACCTCTACTTTGCGCACCGCCCGGGCAAGCTCGCCTACCTGGAAGCCGAGGCGCGCGTGATGCGCGAGACCTTCGGCTACGCCACGCGCATGCTGAGCATGGACGAGGTGCGGCGCGACTACTGCGATGAGCGCGAGGCGGCCGGCGCGATGCACGAGGCCGAGGGCGTGGGCATCCATCCGCTCAAGTTCACCTTCGGGCTGATCCGCAAGGCCCGCGCGCTTGGCGTGACGGTGCATCCCGCGAGCCCCGTGCAAGGCTGGGAAACCAAGGGCGGCGTGCACCACCTGCACACGCCCGGCGGTGTGGTGCGCGCCCGGCGCGTGGCGGTTTGCACCGGCGGCTACACCGGCCAGCAGCTCAACCCGCTGCTGAAGAACAAGATCATGCCGATCCTGTCGAATTCGGTCGCCACGCGGGTGCTGACCGACGCCGAGCTGAAGGCCTGCGGATTCGACAAGCCCAAGTCGCACACCTTCCTGACCGACACCCGCACGCTGCGCTTTTACTACCGGCTGCTGCCCGACAACCGACTCCAACTCGGCAGCCGCAGCTCGGTCACGGGGGCCGAGGCGGAAGATCCGGTGCACCTGAAACTGCTCACCGACGCGATCGCGCGCAAGTTCCCGCCGCTCGCCGGCATCAAGATCGAGCACTCGTGGTGGGGCTGGGTCGACGTGAGCCACGACATGATGCCGCGCATCACCCGCCCCGACCCGGCCCAGACGATCTGGTACGCGGTGGGCTATGGCGGCAACGGCGTGTCGTTTTCCACCTGGGCCGGCAAGCGCCTGGCCGAAAGAGTGGCCGGGCAGGACGCCGGCCGCGAAGTCTTCAAGCTGCCGATCTACGACTCGCCGCTCGAGTACCCCAACGTGTTCAATCTGGTGCGCTCGCCGGCGTTCGCGCCGTTCCGGCGCATCGGCCAGCGCGTGCTGTACAAGTGGTATTGGCTGCACGACGAGAAGCTCTGACGTGCAGGAACCTTCCGCGGGTGACCGATCGCGGCCCGTCCAACCCAGGATCGACGCGGCACGTCTGTGGAACTCGCTCTCGGCGCTGGCCGATATCGGGGCGACCGGCCGCGGGGGGGTCTGCCGACTGGCGTTGACCGACAGCGACAAGGAGGCCCGCGATCTGTTCGTGCGCTGGTGCCGCGAAGCGGGCTGCACGGTTCAGGTCGACGCGGTCGGCAACATCTTTGCCCGGCGCCGCGGCCGCGACGACACGCTGCCCGTGGTGCTGACAGGCAGCCACCTCGACACCCAGCCCAACGGCGGACGCTTCGACGGAGCCTATGGCGTCATGGCGGGACTCGAGATCGTGCGTGCCCTGAACGATGCGGGCCTTGACACCGAGGCGCCGATCGAGATCGTCGCGTGGACCAACGAGGAAGGGACCCGATTTGCGCCCTCGATGATGGGTTCGATGGCCCATGCCGGGCTGCTCGATCTCGAACAGGTGTACCGCAGCACCGACGAGCACGGTTGCACGTTCAGAGCCGCGCTGGACCGCATCGGCTATCGCGGAGAGGGACTCGGCGCGCGTTCGATCGCCGCCTATCTCGAAGCCCACATCGAGCAAGGCCCGATCCTGGAGGAAGCCGGCACGACGATCGGGGTCGTGACCGGAGGGCAAGGACAGTGCTGGTACGACGTGACCTTGACCGGGCAGGATGCCCACGCCGGAACCACGCCGATGGGACGGCGGCGCGATGCGTTGGTCGGGGCTGCTGACTTGATCCAGGCGGTCCGCCGCATCGGCTCCGCATTCCCGCCTGGCGGTTGCGCGACGGTCGGCAGGTTGCAAGTCTCGCCCAACAGCCGCAATGTGATTGCGCGCGAGGTGATGCTGACGGTCGAGGTTCGCCACCCCGATGACGCGCGGCGCAGGGAGATGGACGAGGCCGTGCGCAGCGCCGTTCGGCAGGTGGCCGCACAGCATCGGTTGCAGGCCCAGGTCGCGCTGCTTCTGGATCAGGCCGCCACGCCGTTCGACGCCCAATGCGTCGCTGCCGTGCGCCGCGCCGCAGCGGCAACCGGTTGCACCCACATGGACATCGTCAGCGGCGCCGCGCACGATGCGATCGCGTTGGCGCGCCGCGTGCCCACGGCGATGGTCTTCGTGCCTTGCGCCGGCGGCATCAGCCACAACGAGTCCGAAAGCGCCACGCCCCACGACCTGGCGGCCGGATGCCAGGTCCTGTTGCAGGCGATGCTCGAGCGCAGCACGGTTGCGAGCTGAGGTCGCGGGTCGCTGCGCCGATCGCTGAGCCAGGCTATGCGCGCCGGGCGCGGCTGGCCAGCGGCCGACGCGCCCCCAGCCCCTGGATCACGGCGCAAGCAGCCAAAGTCGGGACGGGAAGCCCGGCGCGCCACCGCACGAGCCGCCTGGCGCGAATCCATCGGTTGGGCGGCCCGCGACCTCGGCACCCCGCAATCTGCCGCTTCAGGTGAGCACGGCCTTGTAGAGCATGTAGGCGGCGAGCACGTACAGCATGACCGCAAACGCACGCTTGAGTTGGCGCACGTTCAGCGCGTGCGCGGCGCGCGCGCCCAACGGCGCGGTCGTCACGCTGGCGATCGACACGACCACGAGTGCCGGCACGTAGAGGAAGCCGAAGGTGCCGGCCGGCAAGTCGCTCAGATTCCATCCGGCGATCACGTAGCCGATCGTGCCGGCGAGCGCAATCGGAAAGCCGAGCGCGGCCGACGTGGCCACGGCGTTGTGGATCTTCACGTTGCACCAGGTCATGAACGGCACCGAGATGAAGCCACCGCCCGCGCCCACCAGCGCCGCGAGAATTCCGATCAAACCACCTGCACCGAACATGCCGGCGCCTTCAGGCAGCTGGCGGGTCGGCTTGGGCTTCTTGTCAATGAACATCTGGGTGGCCGAGAACGTCACGAACACCGCGAACAGGAGCGTCAGGAGCTGGGCCGGCATCACCTTGGCAATCATCGGCCCGATCAGCGATCCAACCACGATGCCCGGCGCCAGCAGCTTGACGATGTCCCAGCGCACCGCCCCGCGCTTTTGATGCGCGCGCACCGACGACAGCGATGTGAAGCAGATCGTGGCCAGCGAGGTGGCGACGGCAATCTTGATGATGAAGGCCGACGGGAAGTCCTGCAGCGTGAGCATCAGCACCAGAAACGGCACCAGCAGCATGCCACCGCCGATCCCGAGCAGCCCGGCAAGAAAGCCGGTGGCGCAGCCCAACATCAGCAGCTGGATCGCAAGCCATGGATCAAGGTTCACGCCGGCTCGACTCGGTTGAAACAGCAAGCGCCCTTGCGCCGGGGCGATTCAGGCGCTGCGCAACATCGGATCGAGCGCATCACGCGGGCTGCGGCACGCGTTGGCGCGGATCGTCCGCGACCCCGGCGCCGATGCCCGGCGCCAGCCGCGTGGCAGCGCGGTGAGCCGATGCCACATGGGCGCGCATCTCGCGGCTGGCGGCGACCGCGTCGTGGGCCAGGATGGCTTCGACCACGCCACAGTGTTCCGCATACGATTGGCCAGCGCGCTCGATCTGGCGGAACTGGGTGCGGCGGTACGGTACCGCGCGATGCCACAGCCCGAGCGCGGACTCGATCAGCACGGAATTGTGCGAACCCTGCAGGATCAGCGTGTGCATCGCCCGGTTGAGCAGGTCGTAGCGGGTCATGTCGTGGGCCTGCATCGCGGCGCGGCCTTCGGCATGCAGAGCGCGCAGCTGACTGCGCTCCTGTTCGGTCATGCGCAACGACGCGAAGCGCGCGCACGCCGCTTCCAGCTCACCGATGGCTTCGAACATGTGGTCGAGCCGCGCCGGCGTGACACTCGCCACGACCGAGCCCTGGTTCGGGCGGCAGTCGACCAGGCCCATGACGGCCAGTTGTTTCAGCGCTTCCCGGATCGGTGTGCGCGAGACGCGGAAGTGGCTCGCCAGCATCACTTCTTCCAACCGCATGCCAGGCGCAAAGCGACCCAGAACGATCTCGTCGGCGAGATGCCTGCACACGCCGTCGGCCAGTCGTTCGGGCGAGGTCATGCCAACAACTCCTCAGCAACCCACGGCCTGGCCATCCCGGCGATGGTCGGAGCCGGCCGCGTACACGGGCTCGGGCCCGCCCACCGCCTGGGCATCGAGCCGCACGATCAGCTGCGCACTGCCGAAGTCGAGATTGTCGGGCGGCGCCACCTCGGGCCGGTGTCCCATCGCCTTCAAGCCATCGACGACCCGTTGCGGTACGGTGGGCTCGAGCGTGAGCGTCGCCTTGTCGTTGATGCGCCAGCGCGGCGCATCGCAAGCCGCCTGCGGGTTGTGGCCCTCGACGACATGGCGCAGCACCATCTGCACATGCCCCTGCGCCTGCATGTTGCCGCCCATCACGCCAAACGCCATCACCGCCTCGCCAGCGCGCGTCAGGAAGGCCGGGATGATGCTGTGCAGCGGGCGTTTGCCGCCCGCCACCTGGTTGACGTGTCCGGGAGTCGTCACGAAACCGATGCCGCGGTTGTGCAGCGCGATGCCGGTCCCCGGCACCACGACACCCGAGCCGAAACCCTTGTAGTTGGACTGGATGAACGACACCATGCGGCCGTCGGCGTCGGCGGCACACAGGTACAAGGTGCCGCCGCTCGGCGGCTGGCACGGCGCGTAGCTGCCGGCGCGCTCCGGGTCGATCTGCTTCGCACGCCCACGCAGGTAGGCCGGATCCAGCAATTGCTCTGCACTCACCTGCATGTGCGCCGGGTCGCCCACATGCGCCTGCAGGTCGGCAAAGGCCATCCGCATGGCTTCGATCTCGAGGTGCATGCGCGCCGCCGATCCCGGTGGCGCGGCGTCAAACGGCAGGTGTTCGATCAGGCCGAGCGCGATCAGCGCCGCCAGCCCCTGCCCGTTGGGCGGAATTTCGTGAACCGTGTGCCCTCGAAAATTCAGGGCGACCGGCTCGACCCACTCGGCCTGGTGCGCGGCCAGGTCGGTCTCGGTCATTGCGCCGCCATGCGCGGCGGCAAAGGCGGCGATCGCCTTGGCCAGGCGGCCCCGATAGAAGCTTTCGCCGCGCGTGCGGGCGATCTCCTGCAGCGTGTCCGCCTGCTCGGCAAAACGCCACAGTTCCCCGACGCGCGGGGCGCGGCCCCGCGGCATGAAGGCGTCGAAACCGGGCTGTCCGGCCAGCTCTTCCACGGCCTGCGCCCACTGGCGTGCGATCACGGGACTGACCGGAAAACCATCGCGGGCATGGCGCAGCGCATCGGTGAATAGCGTCTCGAACGGCAGCTTGCCAAAGCGCTCGGAAAGCGCCACCCAGGCCGAGACGCCGCCCGGCACTGTCACGCTGTCCCAGCCCAGCCTGGGCATCTCGGCACGTCAGGCAAAGCGCTCCGGGCTCCAGGCGGCGGGCGAACGCCCGGATGCGTTGAGGCCGTGCAGCCGCTTGCCGTCCCAGACCAGCGCAAACGCGTCGCCCCCGATGCCGTTCATGGTCGGCTCAACCACGGTCAGCGTCATCGCGGCCGCAAGCGCTGCGTCGATTGCATTGCCGCCACGCGCGAACACCGCCGCACCCGCCTGCGCCGCCAGCGGCTGCGAAGTGGAGATCAGGTTGCGAGCCAGGACAGGCTGTCGGCCGGAGGGGAACGGCAAGCTCCAGTTCATGGACGGAACTTCGCGAGGCGCGGTGAGAACAAGGTCGAATCAGATGGTCACGTTGGCGGCCTTGACGACGGCGCCCCACTTGGCCCAGTCGCTGGCCGTCACGGCCGCGAGTTTCTTGCGGTCGCCGTAGGTCACGACGTAGCCCTTTTGCTCGAGGCCTTCGATCAATGCCGTGTCGGCCAGCACCTTTTCCAGTGTCTGGTCGAGGCGCGCAATGAATTCGGGCGAGGTCCCCTTCGGGACGAACAGACCGAACCAGTTGTCCGCGTCATAGCCCGGCACGCCGGCCTCGGCAATGGTCGGCAGATCGGGAGAGGACGGAACGCGCTTGCTCGTCGATACCGCCAGGGCACGCAGTTGGCCGGATTTGATGAAGGGCTGGGAGGCCGCGACGCTGTCGAACATGAACGACACGTTGCCGGAAATCAGATCGGGCAGTGCCTGGGAACTGCCGCGATACGGCACGTGAACGGCCTTCACGCCGAGCCGCTGCAGCAATAGTTCCGATTCGAGATGGGACAGGGTGCCGATCCCCTGCGACGCGTAGTTGACCTTGCCGTCGCGGGCCTTCAGCCAGTCGACGAATTCGGGCAGCGTCTTGGCCGGCACCGACGGATGCACGTTCAGGATGTGCGCGCCGTTGGCGAGCAGCGACACCGGCTCGAAGTCGCGCGTGATGTCGGCCGTGGCCTTCGGGTACAGGTGACCGGCGATGGCCTGGTTCGTGAGCGCGCACAGGAACACGTTGTATCCATCGGGCGGCGACTTGGCGCCGGCATCGAGCCCCAGCATGCCGCCGGCGCCGGGCTTGTTCTCCACCACCACCGACTGGCCGAGCACGCTCTTCATGCCCTGGGCCACGAGGCGGGCAAGAATGTCGGTGGCACCCCCGG
>JBDSBD010000197.1:0-5916 GCA_039921765.1 Burkholderiaceae bacterium | reverse complement strand
CACACCGGTATAGAACAGGATGCGCTCGGTGGTCGTGGTCTTGCCGGCGTCGATGTGAGCCGAGATGCCGATGTTGCGATAGCGCTCAATGGGGGTCTTGCGGGCCATGATGGCACTCCAAATACAGGAACCGCTCGCGGGCTATGGAAAACCCGAGGAGCGGCCGGAAAAAGATCGGGCTTTGCAACCGGCGTGGGGCCAGTCTTTAGAAGCGGAAGTGTGAAAACGCCTTGTTGGCTTCCGCCATGCGGTGCACTTCGTCGCGCTTCTTCATCGCGCCGCCGCGGCCTTCCACGGCCTCGAGCAACTCGTTGGCCAGACGCTGCGCCATCGACTTCTCGCCGCGCTTGCGCGCCGATTCCTTGAGCCAACGCATCGCCAAGGCGACCCGACGCACGGGGCGAACTTCCACGGGAACCTGGTAGTTCGCACCACCGACGCGGCGTGACTTCACCTCGACCATCGGCTTGATATTGTTCAGCGCAATCGTGAAGACTTCGAGCGGATCCTTGCCCGACTTCTTCTCGACCTGCTCCAGCGCACCATAGATGATGCGTTCGGCCACAGCCTTCTCGCCGGACTCCATGATCACGTTCATGAACTTGGACAAATCGACCGAACCGAATTTGGGATCGGGCAGGATGTCCCGTTTGGGGACTTCGCGACGACGAGGCATTTCTCTCTTCCTTTTGGCTTCAGTTGGCGCAGGCTTCGACCCGCACCTCGGGCACCACCGACATCTGGGGCCACCCACTTACTCGGCAAGCGATAACTGGCCGAATCCTTGTCCGGCCTGCAGGCCGGGTCTCCTTTTTGCGCAGCGTTTGCGCGGGGCCTCTTAGGCCTTCTTCGGACGCTTCGCGCCGTACTTGGAGCGTGACTGCTTGCGGTCTTTCACGCATTGCAAGTCAAGCGAACCACGCACAATGTGATAGCGCACACCCGGCAAATCCTTCACGCGACCGCCACGCACGAGCACAACACTGTGCTCTTGCAGGTTGTGGCCTTCGCCGCCAATGTAGGAAATGATCTCGAAGCCGTTGGTCAGGCGAACCTTGGCCACCTTGCGCAGCGCGGAGTTCGGCTTCTTAGGCGTTGTGGTGTACACGCGGGTGCACACGCCGCGCCGTTGCGGGCCACCTTGCAGCGCGGGCGACTTGGAATTCGTGGTCTCGGTCTGGCGACCGTGACGCACGAGTTGGTTGATGGTAGGCATTTGGTAACTTGTTCCCGTTTGAAGTCACTGGCTTCCAACAAAAAGCCTGAGCACCCCAGCGGGAAACGAGCCTTTAAGCCGCGTGTCCCTGCTCAAGGCACACGCACTCAACGGGTCGCTCGGCAAAGAGCGCAGCAAAGCCTGCTGAAAAGCCTTCTATTGTATTGCGATAATCCGGCTACAGCAATACGCGGACCCCAGAGCCGTTCAAACCCACCGTGGAATACGGCGCCCACGAGCCACTCGGCTCTTCCAGATCGACCCCATGGTGCCAACCCCGAGCTCGCCCATCATCCTCGTGCTCGACACCAACGTCGTGCTGGACTGGCTGTTGTTCCGCGACGCCGCGATCGCCCCGATGGCGCAAATGATCACGGTGCGGCAGGCGCGTTGGGTCGCGACCGATGCGATGCGGCAGGAGTTGGAGCACGTGCTCGGTCGCAGCCGAATTGCTGCTTGGCACGCCGCCTCTGCAGACATCCTGGCGGGCTGGGCGCACTGGGTTGAACCCGCGGTCGCGCGCTCTCCGTCACTGGCGCAACCCCTGCGCTGCAGCGACACCGATGACCAGAAGTTCATCGACCTCGCGCTCCAGGTGGGTGCCGCCGCGCTCCTCAGCCGAGACCGGGCGGTGCTGAAGCTGGCCGGCCGCGCCAAGGCCACAGGACTCGACATCGTGACGCCGGCAACCTGGGCACGGCAACGCGGCAGCGCAGCACGGGCGTCCGTCGATTAGGGAGATGGCTCCCCTTGCCGTGCCCGTAGTGGACTTGCACCTGATCTGCACCTCCCGGTGATTGCGCCCGGCCGGGGGCGCACACGAAAAAGGGGAGGCCCTCAGACCGCCCCAAAATCACAGAGAGCTTCTCGGCAGTGGCGCTATTCGGCGCTTTCACTGTCGGCATTCGCCGCGTCCACCTGGGCCAGCTGCACAGCCGCCAACTCCTCGGCCTCCTGCATCACGATGGCCTTGCGCTCGGCGTCGTCCATCGCTTCCTTGGCCTTGCGTGCCTCGTGGAAGGCCATGCCGGTGCCGGCCGGGATCAACCGGCCGACGATGACATTCTCCTTGAGCCCGCGCAGCTCGTCGCGCTTGCCCATGATGGCGGCCTCGGTCAGCACGCGCGTGGTTTCCTGGAACGACGCCGCCGAGATGAAGCTGTCGGTCGACAGCGACGCCTTGGTGATGCCCAGCAGCACATCACTGTGCGTGGCCGGCAGCTTGCCTTCGGCCAAGGCCTTGTCGTTGCGCCCCAGCAATTCGGAACGCTCGACCTGCTCGCCCAGGATGTAGCTGGTGCCGCCCGGGTTGACGATCTGCACGCGGCGCAGCATCTGGCGCACGATCACCTCGATGTGCTTGTCGTTGATCTTCACGCCCTGCAGCCGGTACACTTCCTGGACTTCGTCGACGATGTAGCGCGCCAGTTCCTCGACCCCCAGCAGGCGCAGGATGTCCTGCGGGTCCGCGGGACCGTCGACGATCGACTCGCCCTTGTTGACCACCTGGCCCTCATGGACCACGATGTTCTTTTCCTTGGGTACGAGCTCCTCGTAGACCGTCCCTTCCAGGTCGGTGATCTGCAGGCGCACCTTGCCCTTGGTTTCCTTGCCGAACGAGACCGTGCCGGTCATCTCGGCGAGCGTGCCCTTGTCCTTCGGACTGCGCGCTTCGAACAGCTCCGCCACGCGTGGCAGGCCGCCGGTGATGTCGCGCGTCTTCTGGCCTTCGACCGGGATGCGCGCCATGACCTCACCCGGCGCCAGATCCTGGCCGTCACGGATCTGCACCAGCGAGCCGATCGGGAAGCCGATCGTCACCGAGTGATCGGTGCCGGGGATCTTGACCTCGTTGCCAGTCGCATCGAGCAGCTTGACCTGCGGACGCACGACCTTGGTGGCGCCGCGGCGCTTCGGATCGATCACGACCAGTGTTGACAGCCCTGTCACTTCGTCAAGCTGCTTGGCGACCGTCACGCCTTCCTCGACGTTCTCGAACTTCGCCTTGCCCGCGAACTCGGTGATGATCGGACGCGTCAACGGATCCCAGTTGGCGAGCACCGTGCCGGCCTTGACCTGCTGGTCGGCCTTGATGCTGAGGAGCGCGCCGTACGGCACCTTGTGGCGCTCACGTTCGCGACCGTGCTGGTCGGAGATGATGATCTCGCCGGACCGCGAGATCACCACCAGCTCGCCCTTGCCGTTGGTGACGTAGCGCATCGTCGGATTGAAGCCGATTCGGCCTTCGGATTTGGCCTCCACGCTGGAGGCCACCGCCGCACGCGACGCGGCACCACCGATGTGGAACGTACGCATCGTCAGCTGCGTGCCCGGCTCGCCGATCGACTGCGCCGCGATCACGCCGATCGCCTCGCCGACGTTGATCAGCCCACCGCGACCGAGGTCGCGGCCGTAGCACTTGGCGCAAATGCCGAAGCGCGTGGCGCAGGTCAGCGCCGTGCGCACCTTGACCTCGTCGACACCTGCGGCCTCGAGCACGTCGAGCACGTCCTCGTCGAGCATCTCACCGGCGGCGAGCAGCGTCGCCTGGCTCTCCGGGTGCTGCACATCGATCGCGGTGACACGCCCCAACACACGGTCACGCAGCGATTCGATGACCTCGCCGCCCTCGACCAGCGCGCGCATGTTCATGCCGTTGTGCGTACCGCAGTCGTCTTCGATCACGACCAGATCCTGCGTCACGTCGACCAGGCGGCGCGTCAGGTAGCCGGAGTTCGCCGTCTTCAGCGCCGTGTCCGCCAGGCCCTTGCGAGCGCCGTGGGTCGAAATGAAGTATTGAAGAACGTTCAGGCCTTCACGGAAGTTCGCGGTGATCGGCGTCTCGATGATCGAGCCGTCCGGCTTGGCCATCAAGCCGCGCATGCCGGCGAGCTGCCGAATCTGGGCCGCCGAGCCGCGCGCGCCCGAGTCGGCCATCATGTAGATCGAGTTGAATGACTCCTGGTTCACGATCTTGCCGTGGCTGTCGGTCACCTTCTCGACCTTCAGGTGGTCCATCATCTTCTTGCCGATCTCGTCACCGGCCTTGCCCCAGATGTCGACCACCTTGTTGTAGCGCTCACCCGAGGTCACGAGGCCCGAGACGTACTGCTGCTCGATTTCCTTGACTTCCTTCTCGGCGCGCTCGATCAGCCCTTGCTTCTCCTGAGGCACGAGCATGTCGTCGATCGCGATCGAGATGCCGGCACGCGTGGCGAGACGGAAACCCGCCTGGAGCAGCTTGTCGGCGAACACCACGGTCTCCTTGAGCCCGCACTTTCGGAACGACGCGTTGATCAGGCGCGAGATCTCCTTCTTCTTCAGCGCCTTGTTCATGTTCGAGAACGGCAGCCCCTTGGGCAGGATCTCGGACAGCAGCGCGCGGCCCACGGTCGTATCGATGAGCTGTGTCACCGGAGCGAACTCGCCCGTTTCCTTGTCTTTCACGTACTCGGTCAGGCGCACGCTGATCTTCGTGGTGACCTCCACCACGTTGTTGTCGAGCGCGCGCTGCACTTCGCCGATGTCGGAGAAGATGATGCCTTCGCCGCGCGCATTGATGCGCTCGCGCGTCGAGTAATACAGCCCCAGCACCACGTCCTGCGACGGCACGATGCTTGGCTCCCCGTTGGCCGGGAACAGGATGTTGTTCGAAGCCAGCATCAAGGTGCGTGCCTCGAGCTGCGCCTCGATCGACAGCGGCACGTGCACCGCCATCTGATCGCCGTCGAAGTCGGCGTTGAATGCGGCGCACACCAGCGGGTGCAGCTGGATCGCCTTGCCTTCGATCAGCACCGGCTCGAACGCCTGGATGCCCAGGCGGTGCAGGGTCGGGGCGCGGTTCAGCAGCACCGGGTGTTCCTTGATGACTTCTTCAAGAATGTCCCAGACCACCGGCGTACCGGACTCCACCTCCTTCTTCGCCGCCTTGATCGTGGTGGCGATGCCCATCGCTTCCAGGCGCGAGAAGATGAAGGGCTTGAAGAGCTCGAGCGCCATCAGCTTGGGCAGGCCGCACTGATGCAGCTTCAAGGTCGGGCCAACGACGATGACCGAGCGGCCCGAGTAGTCGACACGCTTGCCCAGCAAGTTCTGGCGGAAACGTCCGTTCTTGCCCTTGATCATGTCGGCCAGCGACTTGAGCGCGCGCTTGTTGGCGCCCGTCATGGCCTTGCCGCGACGACCGTTGTCGAGCAAGGAGTCGACCGCTTCCTGCAACATGCGCTTTTAGTTGCGCACGATGATCTCGGGGGCTTTCAACTCGAGCAAACGCGCGAGGCGGTTGTTGCGGTTGATGACGCGACGATAGAGATCGTTCAGGTCGCTGGTGGCAAACCGGCCGCCGTCCAGCGGCACCAGCGGACGCAGGTCCGGTGGCAGCACCGGCAGCACTTCCATCACCATCCACTGGGGCTTGATGCCCGACTTCTTGAAGGCTTCCATCACCTTCAGGCGCTTTGAATTCTTCTTGACCTTGAGCTCCGAGCCCGTCATGTCGCCACGCAGCTTCTCGATCTCGGTGTCGAGGTCGATCTCGGCCAGCAGCTTGTGCACGCCCTCGGCGCCCATCAGCGCGATGAACTCGTCGCCGTGCTCCTTGCGCTTGGCGTCATAGTCGTCCTCGGTCATGATCGAGAACTTCTTCAGCGGCGTCATGCCCGGGTCGACGACGACATAGGCTTCAAAGTACAGCACCCGCT
>JBDSBD010000196.1:0-9975 GCA_039921765.1 Burkholderiaceae bacterium | reverse complement strand
GGCGTCAAGAAACTCGCCAACCTCCTCGGCCGAGTACTCCAAGACGTCGAAAAGAATGACCACGCTGCGCTGCGACGCAGGCAGGCACCTGAAGGCCGGCAGCGTTGCGGCTGGCTGCCGCTTCGCGCCGCTCCTGTTCGTTCATGGGATCAACGATCGAGTCCGTATCGACCTCGCTGCACGTGGCGCCGAGACGCGCTCGACGACGGAGAAAATCGAGCGCCAGGTTGTGAGCGATGCGGAACAGCCAGCCCTCGGGGTTTTCAATCGATCGATTCGGCACGGCAGATTCCAGCGCGCGCAAAAGAGCCTCCTGCACGATGTCCTCGCCGTCGAGCACCGAGCCGACCATCCGGGCGCAGTAGCGGTGCAACGTGGGACGCAGGCGGTCGAGGTCAACCGATGACAAAGGCGTCGTTTCGGATTGCGGCAACTTGGTCATTCGGCTTGGGTGCACATGCGCCGCCCCATGATGGCAAGGTGTCGGGGTGGCTCACGCGACAACGGTCGACGCAACATCGCACGTTATCGCCTCCATCTGCGCGATTGCCTTGATGCGTTCGAAGTATTCTGGCATTTCGGGACGCTGTCGCATCGCCGCAATCCCGTCGACGCTGCGCCATTGACCATAGATGACCACGCGCCGGCCATCGCGCGAGACGTGCAACGAGGATGAGACGAATTCAGGAAGCTTGGAAATCCAGGCCTCCGTTCCTTCCTTCAGCAGTGCCACCAATCGATCACGGTCTTCTGGTGCGACGTTGAAGACATTGATCAGGGTGGTGAGTTTTGCACCGGCGTTGATGTGAGGGGTCATGGCGTTGGACTTTCGTTGGGAGAGTGAGGAAATCGGGGCGCTGGCCCAGAGCGCAAGCGCGGCACCTATCAGACTCCGCCGCCTTGGCGACCGGGTGGTTCGTGGCGTTGACATTGGAGTGCTCGCCAACGAGGAAATTCGGGCTCGCATCTGCATAGACGTCGGACCATGGTCAATCGAATCGGTCTGGACGACAAATTGTCGATTTGTGCAGTTTGGCGACGATGCGTGGGCGCTGACGGAGTTTTTCAGACCAGACACTTGCGACTGGCGGAATTTGGCCGGCGATGTGAGTACAAGTTAGCGGCAGGTAGCTGCCCGTCGGCCATTGAGCGGCGTCGGATGCAGCAAAGCTGGGAAGAATCGGCCTGGTGCGGCTCTGGCCGCCGGTGCGCCAAGCGCGTCCTTCAATCGCTGCATCTCCCCCGCATCCCGGGCCCCGCCCGTTCACCTGGAATTCGTGGGCGGAGACTCATCGGCTGTTGGCGCCGATCTGAATCGGACCCGCCGGGCCGATCCCATATTGACCAGGGGGATGGATACCGACTGCTTGATGGTCGGCTGTGGCGAAGTGCGGGTCCAAGCTTGTTCGGTTGACCTCGCAGAGGCCAGGCCGTGTCGTTCACGCAGGCGAAGACGGAAAGGCCGTAGCGGGTTCCCCCGCGAGTCGCCGCTCAGCTGTCGGCCGTGCAAAATCCCGCTTCAAGCCGCGCATCGTGCATGACGGCGCGCACGAATTCGGCGCGATGTCGATGGCCGTGTTCAGCTGCACCGGAGCGGTCATCGACCGCATCTTGACCGAGGCGCCGAGCCTTCATCAAAGCATCCAGTCGATCGGCAGGACCGACAACACGACCACGAAGGCCCGCAGCCACAAACTTGTGCGGGGCTCCTGGTGATAAACGATGTCCTCGCCATTGCGCTGCTCCACCCATTGCAGCGCTCCCGTCACGTTCAGGCGAACGCTATAGGCCCGCGCCGGAATGATGGTGGCGAATGCATCGGCGATCGCTTCCGCCATGGCGGGACTGTCGATCACGAAGCCGAGTTCGGTATTGAGCCTTTGGGATCGGGGATCGAAGTTGAACGACCCGACAAAGGCGCGTGAGCGATCGATCGAGAATGTCTTCGCGTGCAGGCTGGCGTTCGAGCTGCCCAGTGGGCCATGGGCCTTGGTAGGAGCTGGCGAAAACTCGGGCTTCATCTCGAAGAGCTCAACGCCCGCCTCGAGCATCGGTTTGCGGCGTTTGGCGTAGCCGGCGTGCACCGCGGCCACATCGGTGGCCGCCAGCGAATTCGTCAGTATCGTGACCTTGATTCCTTGCCGGGCCAGGGCGCTGAAGTACTCGACCCCTGCCTTCCCGGGTACGAAATAGGCCGAGACCAGTTCCAGCTCATGCCGCGGCGTCTGGAGGATCTTTTGCAGCCGCGTCCACATCAGCTCGTCGTCTTTGGCCCGGCCCAGCCCCTTGGCCGGGTCGTCGCTGACCATCCGGACGGTCGCCCATTCGAACGGCAATTGACGTGCAAGCACCTGCTGGACGTACTGCGAACTGGCGATGGCCTGCATGTAGGCGACGGCAGCGGGATCCTTCTCGACCCGCGACGCCGCCGCCGTGACTTCGGCAATGGCTGCCTGGCCCACGCGGGCCAACACGCGCTCGGCCGGATAGGACGATTCGCTTGCCCAGTAGCGGTCGAAATCTTTCGACACGTCGTTGACCACCGGACCAATCGCCAGCACATCGAGGTCGACGAATGACACGCCCTGACCCGCGTCGAAATATTCGTCGCCCACGTTGCGCCCACCAATGATCGTTGCCTGGTTGTCCGCGGTGAACGACTTGTTGTGCATGCGTCGGTTCAGCCGCCAGAAATCGGTGAAGTTCAAGGCACGCCAACGCCGGTGCATGAACGGATTGAAAAGCCGCACTTCGATGTTCGGGTGCGCGTCCAACGCGGCCAGGACGGTGTCCAGACCGGCGGTACCGTTGTCGTCGAGCAGCAGACGCACGCGCACGCCACGGTCTGCGGCGCGGCGCAGTGCTTCGAAGAGCAAGGTGCCCGTCTTGTCGCCATTCCAGATGTAGTACTGGATATCGAGCGAACGTTCGCTGGCATCGGCGAGCAGCACGCGCGCGGCAAAGGCGTCGCGGCCGTCGGATAGAGCGAACACGCCGGACTTGCCGGGGTGCGCCTGCACCATCGGCAGCGCCGCCTTGCCCAGTCGGGTATCCGAGGTGTCCTGGAGGGTCATCGAGGAGTTCCGGCCGTCGAGGGAAGGTGGTTGGGCGCAGCCATACAACAGACTCATTGCGACGATCGCCATCACGCGGAGAAAGCCGAGCCGGTCGGGTGCCGTGCGAGAGGCGCGATCACGGCAAACCCGGCCTTGCTTCGACGACGGCGGATGCGCACTGCTCATGCCCTGATCATGCCCTGAAGCCATTGGGCGCTGGCAGCGTCTCTAGGCGCCGGCCGCACCGAACCTGGTCGCAGTTCTCGGTCTTCTTCGCTCACGCCATGCGTCAGGGCCGCCTGCGGCACGCTCGGTCCTCGCGGGGTGAAGTCGCGGATCAATTCGATTCGACGAACGGTAAGTGAGTCGGCCACTCTTGTGGGTTTTCATCTCGTTCCATTCCAACGGCCTGTTTCCGGTTGGGGTTGTGCGTCCGCGTCGCCGTTGACCGGTCATGGTGGCAAGACCGGTGACGAGTCTTGTAGACATCCCGGGTGAGGCGCCTTATCGTCGGCACCTGCTTCGTTGCAAGTCTGCATGGGGGTTGAGTTGCATACTGCCGGCGCCTCGAGCGATTGGATGACGGACCCGGCGCCTTTGCGCAAGGCATGCGGAGTTCTCCGCGTTGGATTGCGCCAGGCAGAGGACGGCCAAACCAGCGTCGTCGACTTGTTTCAGCAGGGCTGCCTGAAGGCGCGCCTGCCTCGGCCCCAGCGCGCCGGTGAGGCGGATCTGGTGGTGCTGAATATTGCGGGCGGGTTGACCGGCGGCGATCACCTGTCGATCGAGGTCGCGGTGGCCGCGGGCGCTCGCGCTACCGTCACGACTCCGGGCTGCGAGCGTGCCTATCGTTCGGCCGCGGGCGTTGCGCGGATCGACCAGTGCCTGCGCGTCGACGACGGCGGGCGCCTCGACTGGCTTCCGCAGGAAATGATCCTGTATGAACGCAGCCGCACCCGAAGGCGACTCGATGTCGAGCTCCAGGGGTGTGCCGAAATCAGCATCGTCGAGTCGGTCCTGCTCGGCCGTGCTGCGATGGGCGAACGCCTGACGCACGGCTGTTTTTCGGATTTCTGGAAGATTCGCCGCGATGAGCGGCTGATCTACGCCGACGCGACGCGCATAGACGATTCCTTCGGGCAAACAGTGGCTTGTCCGACCGCGTTGGGCGGACAGGCGGCCATGACCAGCCTGGTCCACGTCGGATCCGACCTGGTCGTGAAGCGGAATGCATTGCGCGCCGCCTTTGCCGCGTGCGGCGGCATTCGGGCCGGCGCGAGCGTGGTCGGAGAGGTCCTCGTGGCGCGGATCGTGGCACCGGGGGGAAGAGAGCTCAGACGTGCGCTGGTCGCGGCAGTCGAGTCGTTGCGCCATCCGCGCCCGATACCGCGGCTCTGGTTCTGTTGATTTCGCTTCATCGAGACGACAAAGATGCAACTCACACCGCGTGAAAAGGACAAGCTCTTGATCTCCATGGCGGCCATCGTTGCGCGTCGCCGACTGGAACGCGGCGTCAAGCTGAATCATCCGGAGGCGGTTGCGCTGATTTGCGATTTCATCATCGAAAGTGCTCGTGACGGTCGCACCGTGGCCGAACTGATGGAGGCTGGAGCGCACGTCGTGACGCGTGAGCAGGTGATGGAAGGCGTCAGTGAGATGATTCCCAATGTGCAGGTTGAGGCAACCTTCCCCGACGGGGTGAAACTGGTTTCCGTTCATTACCCGATTCGCTGATCTACGGAGATTCCAAGATGTCTGCTCGTTCCGTTTTGTCTTTCGTCGCGCTCGCCGCACTCGCGCTGCCCGCCTTCGCGCACCCTGGTCATCTGGGCGATACCGGTTCGCTGCTTGCCGGTCTGAGCCATCCGCTCTCGGGTCCGGATCATCTGCTGGCCATGATCTCGATCGGCTTGTGGGCGGCCTGTCTGGGCGGGCGCGCCGTGTGGATGGTTCCGGCAGCATTTCTGCTCGGCACGGCGGCGGGCTTCGGTCTGGCGCTGGCCGGCATCGGGCTGCCCTTGGTCGAGCCGGGAATCGCCGCCTCGGTGATCGCGTTGGGTGCCCTGATCGCCTTTGCAGTGCACCTGCCGCTGGCCGCCTCGATGCTGTTGGCAGGCCTGTTCGCGGTGTTCCATGGCCAGGCACACGGCGCGGAACTGGTCGGTGCGGCCTGGAGCTTCGGCACCGGCTTCATCGTCACCACGGCGCTGCTGCATCTGGCGGGCATCGCGGTGGTTCGCGTCGGTACCGGGCCGCGGCGCGGATTGTTGATGCGCAGCCTCGGCGGCGTCGTGACGATCAGTGGCATGGCTTTGCTTGCAGGAGTCTGGGCGTGATCCCGGGGGAAGTCTTCGCGCAGGAAGGCGAGATCGAACTGAACGCCGGTTGTCCGACCTTGACCCTGACAGTTTCCAATCGCGGCGATCGACCGATCCAGGTTGGCTCGCACTATCACTTCGCTGAAACGAATCCGGGGCTCGATTTCGACCGAGTCCAGGCGCGGGGCCAGCGCCTCGATATCCCCGCAGGTTCGGCCGTGCGCTTCGAGCCCGGACAGACTCGCGAGGTCACCCTTGTGCCTTTGCGCGGGGCGCGACGGGCGCACGGATTCCGAGACCAGGTGGATGGCGCGCTCGACTGACGCCACGCAGGCAGGCAGGAGAAACCGATGGCATTCCGTATCGCGCGCACCAGCTACGCCGACATGTTCGGCCCCACCACCGGCGACCGGGTGCGTCTGGCCGACACGGAGTTGATTGTCGAGGTCGAGCGTGACTTCACGATCTACGGCGAGGAAGTCCAGTTCGGTGGCGGCAAGGTGATTCGCGACGGCATGGGGCAGTCGCAGGCCACGCGTGCTCAGGGCGCCGTCGACACGGTCATCACCAACGCGCTGATCATCGACCACTGGGGCATCGTGAAGGCCGATATCGGCATCAAGGACGGGCGCATCTGCGCCATCGGCAAGTCCGGCAACCCCGACGTGCAACCGGGCGTCGACATCATCATTGGCGCGTGCACCGAGATCGTCGCCGGCGAGGGCAAGATCGTCACGGCCGGCGCCATCGACACGCACGTGCACTTCATCAGTCCGCAGCAGATCGAGGAGGCGCTGGCTGCCGGCGTCACCACGATGGTCGGTGGCGGTACCGGTCCGGCGACCGGCTCGCAGGCCACCAACTGCACGCCGGGCGCCTGGCACCTCGGGCGCCTGATGCAGGCCCTGGATGCCTTCCCGATGAACTTTGCGCTGGCGGGCAAGGGCAGCTCGTCCAACATCGCGGCACTCGCCGAGCAGATCGAGGCGGGAGCCGCCTGCCTGAAGGTGCACGAGGACTGGGGTGCAACGCCGGCCGCCATCGATCGTTGCCTGTCGGTCGCCGATGAGTACGACATCCAGGTGATGTTGCACAGCGATTCGCTGAACGAAGCCGGCTTCGTCGAATCGACTATCGCTGCGCTGAAGGGCCGCACCGTCCACGCCTTTCATACCGAAGGCTCGGGTGGCGGACACGCGCCCGACATCATTCGCCTGGCCGGCGTTGCGCATGTGATTCCGTCCTCGAACAACACGACCCGCCCATTCACCGTCAACACCATCGATGAGCACCTCGACATGCTCATGACCGCGCACCATCTGGACCCGAATATTCCCGAGGACCTGGCTTTCGCCGAAAGTCGCATCCGCGGCGAAACGCTGGCGGCCGAGGATTTGCTGCACGACATGGGCGCCTTTTCGATCATCGCCTCCGACAGCCAGGCCATGGGCCGGGTGGGCGAGACGGTGCTGCGCACCTTCCAGACCGCGCACAAGATGAGGGTGCAGCGCGGGCGCCTGCCCGAGGAGGTCGGCGACAACGACAACTTCCGCGTCAAACGCTACATTGCCAAGATCACCATCAACCCGGCCATCGCGCATGGCCTGTCGCAATATGTCGGCTCGGTCGAGGTCGGCAAGTTCGCCGACCTCGTGCTCTGGTCGCCGGCGTTCTTCGGCGTGAAGCCCGATTTGATCATCAAGATGGGGACGGTGGCGATGGCGTTGATGGGCGATCCCAATGCTTCCATCTCGACGCCGCAGCCGGTGCACTACCGGCCGATGTTCGCTGCATTCGGCCAATCTCCGGCGTACTCGGCCGTGACCTTCGTCAGTGCGGCCGCGCAGGCGCGCGATGTCCGCAGTGGCCTCGGCCTTCACAAGCAGACACTGGCCGTCGGCAACACCCGCGGCGGCATCGGCAAGACGGCGATGGTGCACAACGCAGCGCTGCCCCATATCGAGGTCGATCCGGAGACCTATGAGGTGCGCGCCAATGGCGAACTGCTGACCTGCGAACCGGCCGATGTGCTGCCGATGGCGCAGCGCTACTTTCTTTACTGAGCGGCAGGCCATCCATGCTGACCTGCCACGAGGTTTTCCCGGCGGCCACCTGGGACGAGGGCCGTGCCGCCGATACGGTGGTCCTGGACTTCGATGGCCGCCATCGCCGTCGGGTGCTGATGACCGGACAAGCCTGACTGGACTTCCTGCTCGACCTGGCACGCACCACGGCGCTGCGCGACGGTGATGGTCTGCTTCTCGGCGATGGTCGGATCGTGCGCGTGGTGGCGGCACCCGAGCGGCTGATCGAGATTGCTGCGCCGGACCTGGACACACTGGTGCGCATTGCCTGGCACCTGGGCAACCGTCACCTGCCGACGCAGCTGCAAGGCGAGCGCCTGTACATCCGTCACGATCACGTGATGCTGGACATGGTCAAGGGGCTGCACGGGAGCGTGAAGGAAGTTCAGGCGGCGTTCGACCCGGAGCGCGGCGCCTTCAACGCCGAGGCCACGCACCATCACCATCGTTCAGATCGACCCGATCACGCCCAGGGTGAAGGGCACGAGCCCAGCCGCGAGTCGGAGCATGGACGTCAAGGGCCTGCGTGAACGAGCGCCTCGCGTTCGACACGGCGCTCGCGCCCGTCGATCTGGCCAGGCTTCAAACCTGGTTCTCGCCGGCCTTCCCGGTGGGCGCCTTCAGTTACAGCCACGGGTTGGAATGGGCCATCGAGTCGGGCGACGTGACAAACGGGCACAGCCTGGTGCGCTGGATCGAAGGCCTCCTACGTCACGGTTCCGGTCGATCCGACCTGATCCTGTTGGGCGAGGCGTGGCGTGCGGTCTGCTCCGGGGACTGGTCCCGGCTGGGCGAGGTCAAGGAGCTGGCGGCGGCCTTGCAACCGACACAGGAGCGTCGCCTGGAAAGCCTCGGCCAGGGGACCGCATTCGTCAGCGCGGTCGCCGCCGGCTGGCCGCATCCGACGCTGGATCAGTTCGAGCGATCCTTTCCCGGCGAGACGGCCTTGCCGGTTGCGGTCGGGCTGGCCGCGGCAGCGCACGGGCTGCCCTTGGCGCCGGTGCTTACCGCCAGCCTGCACGCATTCACGGCCAACCTGATCTCGGCCGGCTTGCGCCTGGTACCGCTCGGGCAGACCGACGGCTTGCGAGCGCTGGCGGCTCTCGAGCCGGTGGTACTGGAAGTCTCCCTTGAAGCCCGGGATTTGGGGTTGGAGGATCTCGGATCTGCCAGTTTTCTGGCAGATATCGGTTCGATGTGTCACGAAACTCAATACACGAGGCTGTTTCGCTCATGAAATCAAGACATGGTCCTTTGCGCGTCGGCATCGGCGGCCCGGTGGGCTCGGGCAAGACGGCGCTGATGGAAGTGCTGTGCAAGACGATGCGCGATGACTACGACATCGCTGCGATCACCAATGACATCTACACGCAGGAGGATGCACAGATCCTCACCCGGGTCGGCGCCTTGGCGCCCGAGCGGATCATGGGCGTGGAGACCGGCGGTTGCCCGCACACCGCCATCCGCGAGGACGCGTCGATCAACCTGGCCGCGATCGCCCAGATGCGCGAGCGCTTCCCGACGCTCGATATCGTCCTGATCGAGTCGGGGGGTGACAACCTCGCTGCCACGTTCAGCCCGGAACTGGCAGACCTCACGATCTACGTGATCGATGTCTCGGCCGGAGACAAGATCCCGCGCAAGGGCGGCCCGGGGATTACGCGCTCCGACCTGCTCGTCATCAACAAGGTCGATCTGGCGCCGCTGGTCGGTGCGAACCTGGATGTCATGGATCGGGATGCCGCGAGAATGCGCGGCAGCCGCCCTTTCGTTTTCACCAACATGAAAACTCGCATGGGCGCCGATGTGATCGTCGATTTCCTGAAAAAGAGTGGCGGCCTGGAGCAGAGTCCGCAGCCCTGAACCGTTGACGGGAAATCAAGTTAGCCCGCCTGTTTGTCACCTCGACCGTGGTCACGCCAACGCGGGCACCGGCATCGGCATCGACCTCTTGCCGCTTGACCCATTCGGGCTGCGTCTGCGGCACCCCGCCGATCTTCGGCGCGATCGACTCCACGGCGGCCCACAGTAATGGTTATTCGCCTCGGCGCGCTTGCGCCCTGTGCACGGCTCGCTCGCGAACCAGAGCGTGGCCGGCTGCGTCACATCTTTGATCGTTCAACGTGACACGCCCTGTTTCAGTCGTGCGACTGATGATGTCAGGGAGGGTACGATCGCGGCTCCGCTGTACCGAAGCGCGCCATGCGCGCGTTGGCCCAGGAATTCGAGGGCTGGCACGGGTCATGGCGGACGGCGATCTCGCGGGACACGATCATCAAGATTCCAGTGCAACCGGATAGCGCGGTAGTCGAGGACGCGGATCGCTGGCGCGTCCTGGCGGTGCTGCTTGGCGTCATCTTCATGTCGCTGATCGGCGTGAGCATCGTCAACGTCGCGCTCCCCTCGATTCAGCAGGGCCTGGGCGCCGATCAGTCCGATCTCCAATGGGTCCTGTCGGGCTATGCACTGACATTCGGGGTCATCCTGGTGGCCGCGGGGCGCGCCGGCGATCTCGTG
>JBDSBD010000195.1:0-5652 GCA_039921765.1 Burkholderiaceae bacterium | reverse complement strand
ACCGACCCGAGCGCAACCCACGAGTTCGTGATCGCGGCCAATGGCTACGCCACGACGCATGTCTACCGCTCAGCGTTCCCGCGCACATCCACCAGCGTCGGCCTGCGTGCCGAGCGCGTCGCCGAGGCCGACCGCGCCGCTTCGGCGGTGGTCGTGTTGACGCGCCCGCGCGGCTACTTCGGCGTGCCGCGCGACCGCATCAGCCTGGACGGCAAGAGCCCGCCAGCCGGCATCCCGAGTGGCACACCGGGCGTCTCGAGCGCGAAGCTCAGGCTCGACGATGCGGCGTCCCGACCCATCGTCGGCGAGTTCAACGGCGAGCGCATCGTCGCTCGACCGTGGCCGATGGCGCAGGGCCATCTCGTGTTCCTCGAACTGCAGGGCTGAACCCGCGCCCGCGCGGCGCGCCGGGTGCTGCTCACCGACCTTGGCACGAGCAGCCTGGTTCCAACGTTCGCACCGGATCATGCCGTCGCATCCCCAGCGATGGCCCCGCCACCCCTGCACGCACCATGAAACTCTCACAAGCGCTGTTCTCGCAAGGCCTGGGCACCCGCCGCGAATGCGATGGGTTGATCCTCGCGGGCCACGTCACGCTCGCGGGAGCGGTCTGTGACGATCCGCACCACGAGGTCGAACCCGAAGGGCTGATCCTGGGCGTGCGCGGCGAGTTGTGGCCGTATCACGCCAAGGCGCTGGTGCTGCTGAACAAGCCGGCGGGCTATGAATGCTCGCAAAAACCCAAGCACCATCCGAGTGTGCTGAGCCTGCTGCCCGGGCCGCTGCGCACGCGCGGTGTGCAACCGGTCGGCCGGCTCGACGAAGACACGACGGGGCTGCTCCTGCTCACCGACGATGGCGCACTGATTCATCGCCTCACGTCGCCCAGGAAGCATGTCGCCAAGGTCTACGAGATCCGGACCATCGATCCGGTCACGCCATCCCAGGTCGACGAACTGATGCGCGGTGTCGTGCTGCACGACTCGCCCTTGCCAGTGCGTGCCGCGGCATGTGAGCAGACCGGCGAGCACACCCTGCGCATGACCTTGCTCGAAGGCAAATACCACCAGGTCAAGCGCATGGTCGCGGCAGCCGGCAACAGCGTGGCGGCGCTGCACCGCAGCTCCTATGGCGTGCTCGCACTGCCCCCCGATCTGGCACCGGGGCAGTGGCGCTGGCTGAACGGAGCGGACGCGGTGCTCGGCGCCGGCTGAGCCTGGATTCGATCAGGCCCACCGGAAGCTTCGCCGAGGATCTGGACAGGGTTCAGAATCGAACCGACAGCGTCTGGCATCGACCATGGCGCTTTCCATTGACGCCACCTGTTCGGGTACGTGTCGGATTCCATTGAATGAACCCCGTTGCACTCATCCATCGTCACCCCGGCGCCGGCGCTGCCGCGCTCGGACTGATCTGCGGCGCCTGCGCGTGCGGCGCCGCGCAGGCTCAGTCCGGGCGGCACGACCTCGA
Source organism: Burkholderiaceae bacterium (assembly GCA_039921765.1). Lineage (GTDB taxonomy): Bacteria > Pseudomonadota > Gammaproteobacteria > Burkholderiales > Burkholderiaceae_C > JBDSBD01. The sequence continues at coordinate 4,182 of JBDSBD010000195.1, read as the reverse complement.
CCCGACCGGGGTTCGGGTGCTCCCGCCGGTGGTCGTGACCGCAACCCGCACCGAGACCCCGGCGTTCGACGTGCCCGCCTCGATCGATCGCATCGGCACCGACACGCTGCGCGACGCGCGCGCGCAGGTCAACATCTCGGAGGGCCTGGGCGGTGTGCCGGGGCTGCTCGCGCGCGACCGCCAGAACTACGCGCAGGACGTGCAGATCTCGGTGCGTGGCTTCGGCGCCCGTTCGACCTTCGGCATCCGCGGCGTGCGTCTGTACGTCGATGGCATCCCGGCCACGCTGCCCGACGGCCAAGGGCAGATTTCCCACGTCGACCTCGGCTCGGCCGAGCGCATCGAGGTCTTGCGCGGCCCATTCTCGGCGCTCTACGGCAACTCGTCGGGCGGTGTGATCCAGGTCTTCACTGAGGAAGGCCAAGGTCGGCCGACGCTCACGACGAGCGTCGCCGGTGGCAGCGACGGTGCAGTGCGCTTCGGCGTGAAGGCCAGCGGCTCGAGTGGTGCGCTCGGCTATGTGGCGAGCGTCAGCCGCTTCACGACCGACGGTTTTCGCGACCACAGCGCCGCCGAGCGCAAGCTCGCGAATGTAAAACTGAGCTGGAAGCCGGACGAATCGAGTCGGCTGACCGTGGTCGCCAACCGCCTCGCGTTGCCGGCAGCAAAGGACCCGCTCGGCCTCGACCGCGCGCAGTTCGAGGCCGACCCGCGCGGCGTCGCTCCTGCGGCGATCGCCTTCAACACCCGCAAGAGCGTCGACCAGACCCAGCTCGGTGTGACCTACGAGCGCCGCCTCGACCGCGTTCATTCGGTGCGCGCGCTGGTCTATTCGGGCCGACGCGACACCGAGCAGTTCCAGTCGATCCCGACCGGGCCGCAGGCCAGCCCCACCCATGCCGGCGGCGTGATCGCGCTCGATCGCGCCTATCACGGCATCGACCTGCGCTGGACCGCGAAGACCGCGCTGAACGAGCGGCCGTTCACCATGATTGCCGGCCTCGCCCACGATGCGCTCGACGAGCATCGGCGTGGTTATCAGAACTTCATCGGCACCACGCTGGGGGTGCAGGGCGATCTGCGGCGCGACGAGCGCAACGACGTCTCGAATCTCGATCCCTATCTGCAAGCCTCGTGGCAGTTCGCGCCGCGCTGGACCCTGGACGGCGGCGTGCGCCACAGCAGCGTGCGCTTCGCCTCGGCCGACCGGTACATCGTTGGCGCCAATCCGGACGACAGCGGCCGGGTGCGCTCCAGCGCGACGCTGCCGGTGGTCGGGTTGATGTTTGCGCTCAGCGACCCGGTGCATCTCTACGCGACCGCCGGCCACGGCTTCGAGACGCCGACCTTGAACGAGCTGTCCTACCGACCGAATGGCGCCACCGGTCTCAACCTCGCGTTGCAGCCAGCGCGCAGCCGCAGCCGCGAGATCGGGATCAAGACGCGAAGCGGGGGCGGGGGCACATTCAATGTCGCATTGTTCGAAACGCGCACGCAGGACGAGATCGTCACCTTGACCAACGTCGCGGGCCGGTTAAGCTTTCAGAACGCTGGCGCGACGCGGCGGCGCGGCCTCGAAGTTGAATGGTCGAAGCCGATCGGCGCGAACCTGCAAGCCCATGCCGCCTACACCTGGCTCGACGCACGCTACAGCGACGCCTTCACGACCTGCGGCCCGGCGCCGTGCATGGCGCCGAACCTGACGATCCCGGCCGGCAACAAGATCCCCGGCATCGCCCGCTCCGTGCTCTATGGGGCACTCTCCTGGGCACCGTCGCAGGGCTTGCGCGGCGGCGTTGAGGGCCGGGTGTTGAGCCGCGTCTATGTCAACGATGCGAACAGCGATGCCGCAGCGGGTCATGCCATGGCCAGCGCCCATCTGGGCTATGTCAAGCGCGTCGGGGCCTGGGAGTTAACCGGTTTTGGCCGGGTCGACAACCTGTTCGCGCGCCGCTACGCCGGCTCGGTGATCGTCGGCGAAGGCAACGGACGCTACTTCGAGCCTGCGCCCGGCCGAACCTGGCTGGCCGGGGTGTCGGCAACGCTCGGCTTCTGAGAGGGTCTTGCATCGCCGAGGACTTCCCAGCCATCGAATTGCGCGAGCAAGTGCCCAGCGCAATGGCTCTACCGCTTCCGCGCGGACGTTTGTGAATTCCAGGCCCTGACTCGATCAGGGCGCGCGAGCGACCTCGCTCGCTCGACCCCTCCGACCACCTTGCATCGGGCGTGCTGGAGCGCCAGGACTGTTTGGCTCGGTGACGGGGCGCGAACGCAAGCGGCCTCGCCCGGGCGCCGATCGCTAGGAAGACCGGGTCAGATCGGTCAGCGGTTCGGTGAGGTGCGGTGGGCCGGATGCAGGGGCCAGCGGCAGCGAACTGGTCTGGCGTTCAATCATCCGACGCACGCGGGGCGCGTCGGGTCCACGGTGCAACGCACGCAGATGCTCCGGAATGGTCGCGTCGTCGTGCGTCAGGCGGCTGTTGTGGCGGACGTAATCCAGCCATGTCGACGTCTCGTAGCGCTCGACCCAGATCTGCGGATCGGCGAGATCACGCAGCAGCCTCCAGTTGCGCGCCCCATCACGGCGCCGGATGCGCCGCCGCTCCGCCATCGCTTGAAGGAATTCCAGAATGTCCTCTTCGCGAATCACGTAGTCGATGGTGATGACGACCGGACCGGTCCGCGGCTCGACCGGAACCACGGTGGCGGGCTCTTGCCAACGGCGCAGTGGATCGAGGTTGAGTTCCGCCAGTTTCGCCAGGGCAAGCCAGCGGCCAAGCGCCGCGCAGACGAGCATAACTCCCGCCGCTGCGAACAACGCCGTGCGCACGCCGCCGCTCTCCGCAACGACGCCCCACAACCAGCTCCCGACCGTCATGCCGCCGAACGCAGCCATCTGGTACAGCGACAACGCCCGCGCGACAACCCAGCGCGGCGTGAACAGCTGCACCGTGACGTTGAATGTTGACAATGCCAGCACCCACGCGGCGCCCCCCAGCGCCAGCGCTGCCATGGTCAACAACAGCTGTGTGCTCATCGCAGCGAGCGCCGCGGCAACGGCAAAGGCGATGCAGGCGCATCCCACGAGACCCTCGCTCGACAGAACTTCCCGCAAGTACGCACTGCCCATCGCACCGGCGATCGCACCCACGCCGAAGGCACCGAGCAGCAGACCGTAGCTCAGCGGCCCGCCCGCGATCAGCTCCTTGGCCACCACAGGCATGAGCGCCATGACCGCGCTCGCGCCGACACCGAAAATGGCGCTGCGGATCAAAACGGTGCGAATGGCGGGCGACAGCGCCACATAACGAATACCCGCGGCGATCGCGACCCCGAGTGTTTCCCGCGGCAGCAACTGCGGATTCGGTGGCGGGCGCCAGCGCGCCAGCACGACGATCAACGCGATATAGCTGAAGGCATTCACCGCGAACGCCGCAGCGGCGCCTGCGGCAGCGACGATGGCGCCGCCAATCGCAGGCCCGACACTGCGGGCAATGTTGAAGCCCATGCTGTTCAAGGCCACGGCGCCTGGCAACTCCGAGCGCGGCACCATGTCGCCGACGGACGCCTGCCACGCCGGCGCGTTGAACGCCGCACCACAGCCGATCAGGAAAGTGAACAACAGCAGCAACCACGGCGTGATCAACCCGGACCAGGCAAACACCGACAAGGCAACCGACACGACCAGCATGAAGAGCTGCGCGCCAAGCATGATCTTGCGACGGTCGAATCCATCCGCCATCGCGCCCGCGGCCAGCGAAAACAGCATGACCGGCAGCGCGATCGATGCCTGCACCAGCGCAACCATGCCCGCCGATTGCGCAATCGAGATCATCAGCCAGGACGCCCCGACCGACTAGATCATGCCGCCGAGATTGGAGGAGCCGCTCGCGATCCAGACCTTGCGAAAGATCGGATACTGCATCGCCGACAGTGCCGAAGGGCGCTGCGGTGCATCGGGTGAGGTCGGGGCAATCTGCGCCATCGGGAATCTGGCCACGTCGGACAGTGGGGCGAGCGAGTGTAGGCGAGATGCGCCCACCGCCGACTTCAATGCTCCGCCCTGAGCCGTCGGTGTCAGAGGTCCCGCTCGAGCCGCGCTGGAAAAATCAGACCCCTGACGACGATACGGCCGACGCGGCGCGGCGCGGCGTGGCGCCCGCACATCGGCGACACTCGCGC
>JBDSBD010000194.1:0-21782 GCA_039921765.1 Burkholderiaceae bacterium | reverse complement strand
GCAGCACGCTCATCATCACCAGCCCGGGGACCAGAAAGCTGGTGTAGCTGATGGTGCCGTAGACCTTCACGCTGTCTTGCAGCACATGGCTGAAGATCAGCAGGTACAGGATCGAGGTGAGCACAGGCGCGCCCACGGTCTGGAAGCCGACCTTCCAGAAGCGTTGCACTTCCTTGTAGAACAGCGTGCGCGTGCCCGAAAGCGCCTGGGCCAGCGTCGTCATGCCACGTCCTGGGCGGGCACCGGCACGCGCGGCGGCACGTTCATGATCTCGAGGAACACGTCCTCCAGATCGGCGTGGCCGATCTCCAGATCCTCGGGCTGGCAGCCGGCGTTGCGCAAGGTGGCAAGGATGGTTTCGACCTCGCCCGCGTCGCGCGCCGCGATCTGCACGATGCGCCCGGTCACGCGCGACTGCGCGGCGAGCTGCGCCGGAAGCGCGGCGTCCATCTTGAAGCGCAGCATCGTGCTCGCGGCACCGGCCAGCAGCGCCGACGTGCGGTCGAGTGCGACCACCCGGCCGTGCTTGAGCATCGCGATGCGCCCGCATAGCGCCTCGGCCTCCTCGAGATAGTGGGTGGTCAAGAGCACCGTGTGGCCTTCCCTGTTGAGGCGCGCGACGAACTGCCACAGAGTCTGGCGCAGCTCCACGTCGACACCCGCGGTGGGCTCGTCCAGCACGATCACCGGCGGGCGGTGCACCAGCGCCTGCGCCATCAGCACCCGTCGCTTCATGCCGCCCGAGAGCTCGCGCATGTTGGTATCGCCCTTGTCGGTGAGGCCCAGGTGCTCGAGCAGCTCGTCGATCCAGGCCTCGTTGCTGCCGGCGCGCACGCCGAAGTAGCCGCCCTGGATGCGCAGTGCCTCGCGCACGGTGAAAAAGGGGTCGAACACCAGCTCCTGCGGCACGATGCCCAGGTTGCGCCGCGCCACCGCGTAGTCGCTGACCACGTCGTGGCCGAGCACGGTGACATGCCCGCTGGTGGCACGCGCCAGGCCGGCGAGGATGCTGATCAGGGTGGTCTTGCCGGCGCCATTGGGGCCGAGCAACCCGAAAAACTCGCCGGGTTCGATGTCGAAACTGACGTCGTCGAGCGCGTGAACCGGGTTCTTGGCGGCGCCGTAGGTCTTGACGACGTTCTGGAATGAGATGGCAGGCATGCGGGAGGCGATTGTAGGCAGGCGCGAGGGTCCGCGTGGCCGCGCAGCCGGGTTCGACCGGGGTTCGAGCTCGATCCGTTGCACCGGCGCCCACGAAACGGGCGCATTCCGGCCGATCCGTCAAGAGTGATTCAGGCCATGCCGCGCGCGCGCCCTTGATGCTAGATTGGCCCCCAGGAGGATCGCCCGCCTCATGGCCACCACGACAAAGAAGCCGCGCCGCACCGCCGAGCGCATCCTCGATGTCACGCTCGAGCTGTTCAACCGCTTCGGCGAACCGAACGTGTCGACCACGCTGATCTCGGCCGAGCTCGGCATCAGCCCCGGCAACCTGTACTACCACTACCCGGCCAAGGACGAGCTGATCAACAGCCTGTTCAACCGCTACGAGACGGCGCTCGACGAGTTGCTGCGCGCCGCCGAGGATGTGGCCAACGTCGAGGATGCGTGGCTGTTCTTTCACATGCTGTTCGAGCTGATCTGGCGCTACCGCTTCCTGTATCGCGACCTGAACGACCTGCTGTCGAAGAACCGGCGCCTGGAGATGCACTTCCAGTTCGTGCTCAAGAACAAGGCCAAGGCTGTGCAAGGCGTGCTCGACGGCCTGGCACGCGGTGGCGCGATGCGCATCGAGGCGCGCGACATGGAGCCGGTGGCCACGGCCATGGTGGTGGTGCTGACCTACTGGCTCAGCTTCGAGTACGTGCGCGACCCGCGCCGCGCGCTCGAGCCCGAAACCGCGGCATCGGCATTGCTGCGCGGCGCCTTCCACGTGCTGAGCCTGCTGCTACCCTACCTCGAGGCCGGCCAGCGCGAACACCTGCACTCACTCGTCGGCAACTACCAAAGCTCTTGAGGAGACCTTGATCATGGCCAGATGGACTGCCTTCCCGCACGACAGCGCGCCGTACCGGTATTCGCCCGCCGAGCTCAGCCAACACTGGCCCCGGCTGCATGCCGGCGACGCCGAGCCCTTGCCCAAGGATCACGCGGTGCTCGCCGCCTGGGCCATGTTTCATGCCGGCGACTTCCACAAGGCGATGGAGGCCGGGCTGAAAGCCGGCGGGGCCGGCATCACGGTGGCCAACAAGGCGCAAGCCATCTACGCCAACTACCTGGAAAAAGGCGAGGCCGCCAAGCTCGCGCTGTTCATGATGGTGGCCGAGCGCGCCGAGGCGCAAATTGCGGTCGAGCCGAAGAACGCCAACGCCCACTACTTCATGGCCTATGCGCTCGGCCGCTACGGCCAGGGCATCAGCGTCGCGAAGGCGCTTGCGCAGGGGCTGGGCAGCAAGGTCAAGGGTGCGCTCGAGACCGCGATCAAGATTGCGCCCAACCATGCCGACGCGCACATCGCGCTCGGCGCCTTCCACGCCGAAGTGATCGACAAGGTCGGCTCGCTGCTCGGCCGCACCCAGGGCGCCAGCAAGGACACCGGCCTGGCGATGTTCAGGACCGCGCTCAAGCTCAACCCAGGTTCAGCGATCGCGATGGTGGAGTACGCCAACGGCCTGGTGATGCTCGAGGGCGACAAAAAGATGAAGGAAGCCGAGCAGCTCTACGCCGACGCCGCGGCCTGCACACCGCTTGACGCGATGGAGCGGCTGGACGTGGAGATGGCCAAGGCCGAGCTGGAGGACTGACTGACCCACGCGGCATCGGCCGCATCGAGCGCCGGCCGGTGTCTTGATACTCGCGATGACGGTTGCGGCCTCAAATCTGGTCCAGCGGGCTGCGCACGCCGCGCCCGCCGCGCCCGCCGCGATTGAGCACGTGGGTGTAGATCATGGTCGTCTACACGTCGCTGTAACCCAGCAGTTCCTGGACGGTTCGGATGTCGTAGCCGGCCTGCAGCATGTGGGTGGCGAACGAGTGGCGCAGCACATGCGGCGAACAGGGCTTGTGGATGCCGGCGCGGCGAGCGGCACCGCTCACCGCCTTCTGGACCGAAGACTCGTTCAGATGATGCCGGCGCTGCTCGCCCGAGCGCGGGTCGGCGCCGAGCACCGCACTGGGAAACACCCACTGCCAGCCCCATGCCTGCGCCGCACGCGGAACCTTCACCGTCAGAGCGTCGGGCTGACCTGCGCTACCTGGACATCACGAATCAGTCGCTTGATCGAATCGTCGAGGTCATCACCGAATTCCTCGGTGCATTCGAGTCGGCGGCCGCACTGCTGGAGAAGCAAGGCCACCTCGAATGAAGGCCATATCGTGGCCTAACCCACGGCTACGAGGCAGCAATGCCAGCTCGACCTGCAGAATGCGCGTCTCGCCGCGAAAGCCTCATCAAGGCTTGATGTAGGCGTAGCCGTCGGCCTGACGCTGGATCAGCTCGACCACACCTGCCGGTACGTATCCAATCTTCGGCAGCATGTCATCGTAGGTAAGCTTCTGCGCTTTCATGGTGTTCTCGCACGCCACTACTTTGACGTTCTTGCCAAGCGCATCGGCCACCCGTTGCGCAACCGGCGAGCCCAACTTAAGCATCGCGATGCCGGGGCCATAGACGACGACCTCTGCGATCACCTTGTCCTCACCCAAGTCGACCTGGACATTGCGCACATTGTTCAGCGTCAGATTCCACTTTGCCGGGTCGTTGTCACTCACCTGGAAAACGACCTTGGTCTGCGCCCACGCGAAACCAGGCAGTAGCATTGCTATGCATATCGCGACCACGGCCGGCCAGAGAGACTTCGTGCGTTGAGCGTTCATCGAGATCCCCATCGCTGCATAAGTACAAACCGATATTCGATGCTGCTCGGCAACAGCGCCATGGGGCATTCCCTAACTACCAGAACCATCTCGCCGCCCCTTCACCGGGTTCGCTGCCCTTATTACCTCCGCCTGTGACCGCTGCCCAAACCTTCGCTCAAGCGGAGCGCCAACGGCGGGCCGCGAGGCCCAGCTTGCAGGTACGGTGTACATTTTCTGGAACCTGGGCCTGGCGTCCTACCGCTGGCTCCCGCTTGGCTCGAACGTCAGGCCGCACAACGCCCGCGTTCCCCTCGTGTACTCGTGGCTGCTGCAAATGAATGACGTTGAATCCCATCTTCTTGAACTCTCGCAGAAGATCGTTGAAATCGAGCTTCGCCGAGATGCGGACGCCCTTGCAGATCTAATCTGTGAAGACTATCTGGGTGTTGACCCTTCCGGTGCGCTCATCGACAAATCAACATCTGTCGGTCGGTACCGGAACCCGGACTTCACACTCACCCAACACGGTGTCGAGCAGGTCCAGATCGTCAACCTTGGGGAGTCGGCACTCGAGGTCGGGATCATGCCCCTTGCGGGGCATCTGGGAACGTTCGAGTTTGGCGGAAGCTACAGGTACACGCACCTTTGGCTCAAGACCCGGGAAGGCTGGAAAGTACGGGCTCCTCAGTTGACCCCGATGCGACCAAGTGCGGCCTAACAGATTGTTCAAGGCGGACGGCTACGCCGACGCCTACCTCAACCACTAGGCAGCGAGTTCGACCCGTGTCCGGAAGCCCATGGAGAGTCCCATGAATTACGTGCAACTTCTTACGCGGTACAAAGCCTGGGCTGATGACTTGTTCCTGGCCGTGGTGTCGGAAGTGCCCGCTTCTGAACATACCGCTCCACGCCCGATAGTCTTTGGCAGTCTTATCCGCACACTCAATCACTCCTATGCGATGGACCACGTCTGGCAATCTCATTTGCTCGGCAAACCTCATGGGCTTACCTCCCGCAATCCTGACCCATGCCCCACGATCAAGGATCTGGCTGCGACCCAGAGGGAGATCGACAACTGGTACGTCGGTTACGCCAATTCAATCTCGGCTCAGGAGCTGGATGAGATCGTGGAATTCGAGTTCATTGGCGGCGGCCACGGGGCCATGTCTCGCAGTGACATTCTGCTTCACGTCGTCAATCACACCACATACCATCGTGGCCATGCCGCAGACATTCTTTACCACCTCAACATATTTCCTCCCACCACCGACCTTCCTGTGTTCCTCAGGGAGCAGTCGGCGGGTGCCTGACACTTGATTCGCGGCGGATGGCTGCGCCATCGCTCGATCCCCGCATGAGGCGCCCATCAGGCAATCCGCTCCGCAAGACCTCGCCCAGGTACCTGTCAAGCCTCTCACATGAAACGCAATGAACCGCACCCTCATCAGCTCCGGCTCCGCGTTTGAGGCGGAAATCGGCTACAGCCGTGCCGTAGCCCAAGGCGACTGGGTCTTTGTCTCTGGTACGACCGGATTCGACCACGCCACGATGGCCATATCGGATGATCTTCAGGTCCAGACCGAACAATGTCTGAAGAACATCGAATCGGCTCTCGTGCAGGCTGGCTCAGGAATGAGCGACGTCGTCCGGGTGACCTATGTTCTTCCCAACGGCAGCGACTTCCCCCAGTGTTGGCATGTGCTGCGCAAGTACTTCGGCTCGGTTCGGCCCGCGGCGATGATGGTCTCCGCAGGTCTTGCCGATCCTCGAATGAAGATCGAAATCGAAGTCACCGCGCTCAAGCAGCAGCAGAAGTAGCGAGCCCTCAGCCGCAACGTCTGAATGCAACGACCAGGCGCTACACCCATGAGCCCGCCGCTTGACGCACCGGTCCAGCCAACCTCCTGCGGTGGCGGCTGAACTCCAACGTTGGCCCCATGAACCCGCACTCGTTCGCCGCGTTCCTGGCCACCAGCTTCGTGCTCGCCGTCGCGCCCGGGCCGGGTGTCGTCTACATCGTGGCTCGAACGGCTGCTCAAGGTAGGAGGGCTGGCCTCGCATCGGTGGCTGGCGTGGCCCTTGGCAATCTCTGCAATGCAGTCGCAGCATCGTTCGGCCTGGCAACGCTGTTTGCCGCGTCGGCAGCCGCCTTCACCGTGGTCAAGTGGGCGGGTGCGGCCTACCTCATCTACCTTGGCGTCCGTGCCCTTCGTCCGGTGAGGTCAACCGCCGTGTCGTCGGAGTTTCGAGCGCCTGGACACAACGCAGTCTTCCGAGAGGGCTTTACCGTGGGCGTGTTGAACCCCAAGACCGCGTTGTTCTTTGCAGCGCTGCTGCCGCAGTTCATGGAGCCCGCACAGTCTGCCGCCATCCAGGGCATCGTCCTTGCGGTTGTCTTCGTTGGTATCGCGGTCGTCACCGACGGCGCTTATGTGCTTGCCACGAGCAGTGCGAAGGCCCAACTCGGCAGCAGCCCCACCATGCAGCGTCTCGGGCGCTACGCCACGGCTGCAACGCTCGTCGGTTTGGGTCTGTTCGCCGCCGCGTCTGGGTCCCGCGTCACTCGGTAGGTGAGCAGCATGGCGCCCGCCCCATCCGTCGAGCCGACAACGCGGAGCCTGCTCGCAGCGTCTGGTCTGCTGCTCATGTCCAACGTTCGGCTTCGTTTCCGAGTGATGCGCCCATGACCGTACCCGTACCTCATAGCATCATCAATGCACGTATTTCGCTGCGCCAGTTCGTCGCAGACGATTGGAGGGCATTGCACGAGCACTACTCGGACCCCGAGTGCACCAGGTTCGCCTTCGGCCGAGCCTTGGCCGAAGGCGAGAGCTGGAGAGCGATGGCGAGCATGGTCGGTCATTGGCAACTGCGCGGCTTCGGACCCTACGCCGTTGTAGAGCAAGCCTCCGCCGCAGTTGTTGGAACAGTCGGACTGTGGTTTCCCAATGACTGGCCGGAACCGGAGATCAAATGGGCGCTCCTGCGCAAAGCGTGGGGCAAAGGGTTCGCCGTCGAAGCGGCCAAGGCCGTCCAATCGGTTGCCATCGCGCATTTCGGCAGACCGCCGATCAGCCTCATCGGAGTGCAGAACCTGGCCTCGATCAAGGTCGCCAAGGCCGTCGGCGCCACGCTTGGACGCGAAATCCTCTTCCGTGGCAATCCATGTCACATTGATCGCCATCCGCACTCACCTGCCCAATGACACCCGAGCCCTTCGTCGAACACACGTTCCAACGGCTGCTTCGCATCCTTTGCCTCGCCGCTCATGTCGAACGTCAACCGACTCAAGGCACGCCATCGATCTACGATGTCCACCGTCAACATCGTTGAAGGCCCGGTCGGGGCGGGGAAGTCCACCTTCGCCTCGGTCCTTGCCTCGCGCACCGGAGGTGTCCACATTGCTCTTGACGAGTGGTTCGCAAACCTGTTTGGTCCCGATCGCCCCGCTGGAGACTTTGCCCCTTGGTACATCGAGCGAAAGCAGAGGTTGGTTGATTTGATCTGGCGTCACAGCGAGCGACTTCTGGCGTCGGAGAAGAACGTCATCCTCGAACTTGGGCTTGTCCAGCGCGGGCCGCGTGTCGAGTTCTGCCGCAAAGTTCGAGAGGCCGGATATGCGCCTGTCATCTACGTCCTGGACGCACCCACCGACATTCGGCGCGAACGGGTCCGACGGAGAAACCATGAACGGGGTGTCACCTTCTCAATGGTGGTGCCAGATCACGTGTTCGAGATGGCGAGCAGCCTTTGGGAGGCGCCTGATGAGGTCGAATGTGAAGAGTTCGAAGTCCAATTTACCGAATCGATTCCACAGTATCCGACCGCCGGCTGACCCGGCGTTCAACCTCGCTCCCTTCGGTGGCTGGGCGCAGCGCAAAAATGCTGCGCAGCGCCGGTTGGCCCAACGCTAGGCGTTCCGCGCATGGCTTGCAACATCGAAATCAAGGCGCGCATCGAGAGCGTCGAGGCGCTCATTCCCAAAGCTGCTGCGCTCGCAAGCGAGGGACCGTTCGAGATCGAGCAGAACGACACCTTCTTTCGGTGCGAGTCGGGCCGCTTGAAGCTTCGAGATTTCCTTGACGGCACCGGCGAGTTGATCTTTTATCGCTGGGCGACTCAGCTCGGTCCGAAGGAGTCGTTCTACCTTCGTTCGGTGACTTCGACGCCTGGCGTTCTTCGAGAGTCCTTGTCGCTGGCCTACGGTCAGGCCGGTTGCGTCGCCAAGCACCGCACTCTCTATCTTGTCGGGCGAACGCGCGTGCACCTCGACAGGGTGGAAGGGCTGGGGCACTTTCTCGAGCTCGAGGTCGTGCTCGGTGAGAACGAATCCGTGGAAGCAGGTCGGCGCGAAGCGCACGAGCTCATGGCCAAGCTGGGCATCACGCCGCATCAGCTGGTCGAGCCAGCGTATGTCGAGCTCTTGCTCCAGGAAGGTAACTAACCATGCCATCGAGCGAACAAGCCATGGCGGGCGGCATCGGTCCGCTTCGTCAAGGTCGGCGGCGCCGTTGTGTGCCGCTGAGGTCGAACCTCAGGCGTTGTTGACACGCGGTCAGCGCCGAGTCCTTGCTTTCGAGACAACTGGAGGTACAAATGGCACCAGATCCCACGACGCACGCCGGCCAGGCGCTCCGCTCCGAGACGCTACTGAGTCGCGTTCTTGGGGGCATGTCGGTCTTCACGCTGCTCATGACCGTGCCACAGGTCTTGACGATATGGGTCGGCCATCAAGCCGCCGGGGTTTCCGTGGTCTCGTGGGGTGCGTATCTCCTCTCTGCCGTCCTCTGGTTCTGGTATGGGCTTCAGAAGCGCGACAAGAACATCTACCTGCCGTGTGTCGGCTGGGTTTGCATGGATGCGGCGGTGATCGTCGGGGCACTCATCTATGCGTGACGCGGAAAGTCTTGGCTCCCTCGGCGAGGCAGCGCCCAGCGGCAGCAGTCGCGACGCCATGACGCCCAACTTCTCGCTCGAGCGAAGCGTCGACGGCACGCCACCATGAGCACTCCCGAGCCAGTTCGAACCGCGACGATCAAGCGCTGGTCCGGCAGCGCGAAGGGGCGCAATCGCGCCGTCCGGTACTCCGACCTCGTCTGGACGGTGGCCAATGCCTCGGATTCGAGAGCCGACTTTGAAGGACAAGCTGCGCAGAGTCTGCAGATGCTTGAAGCTCATCTGAGCATGACAGGATCGGCGCGAACGCATTTGCTTTCCCTGCAAGTCTTGCTGACGGACATCTCTGACCTCAGTGCATTCGACAGGCTGTGGCAAGCGTGGATCGGGCTCAATCCGGAGCACTGGCTGCAACGCGCCTGCTTTCAGGCTGCCCTCGCGCCCGGCCTTCTCATCGAACTCATTGCGGTTGCCGCGCCAGCGTCCGCAAGCCTGATCGCCGTTTCGGGAGAACGCTCGACGACGTGACGCCTGACCCCGCCACCGCTCAGGTCGAACGATAGCCGGCAAGAGACAATCCTTGCCGCCTCACGACCGATCGGTTCCACCGGATCCAACTGCCCGCAACCTGCACGGAAGGACTGTTCATGGCCACAGGTACTGTTCGACTTATCCGCGTCCTCCGCACCAAGCCGGAGAAGATCTATCGGGCATTCATCGATGCCGACGCGATGGCGAAGTGGCTACCCGAAGCGGTCCCTGCACAACTCATGGCACTCGTTGACCTCTCGTCGCAGAAAGTCTGGCTGCTCCTCAAGGAGGAGTTGCCGATGGTTGCACAACAGCGCTCCGGCGGCCGCTTTCACTTCTACATGTATACCGACCCCACGCACAAGCCGCGAAGTACGGAACGTACTGGTACACGCCCACGCGTTCGAGAAGTACCTCATCGAGAATCGGGCGCATGAGCTGTTCGGCATCTAACCCCTTCATCAGGCGGACGCCCGACGTTAGGCCCCAATGTGAACTCCGTCTTGCTTGATCCACTGCAATTCAAAGTGTCGGGCTCATCGGCACAGTGCGACGAGGCCCGCGCTCGCGGGTTCAACTCGTTCGAGCAGCTTGCGGAACACGTTCGCTTGCTGCCCTACAGTCGAACGGCAAACAACGAAGACTGTTGCGCTGTCCTGCGAGAAGGTCGAGGCACCTGCAGCTCCAAGCACCAGCTTCTCGCTGCGGTCGCGCAAGACTGCGGCCACCCCGAGATCCAACTCACGGTCGGTATCTACGAGATGTGCGAGGCGAACACTCCTGGCGTCGGCACGGTGCTGAGTGCAGCTTCGCTCGCGTCCATTCCAGAGGCGCACTGCTATCTGACGGTCGATGGCAAGCGTCTGGATTTCACGGGCCTTGCGTCTGGCGAGTCGTCGCCTTTTGAGTCCCTTGTCGCCGAGCTGGCCGTGCCCATCTCGGGCCTCACCCAACTCAAGCTCCACCTTCACAAGGAGGCGCTCGCCGCATGGGCGCGCGTGCACGGCGTGACGGTGGAAGCGGCTTGGGCAACGCGAGAGGCCTGCATCGCCGCGTTGATGCATCTCAGGTCATCCCCTCCAGGGGGTTGAGCATGACCCCTCTTTGTCCCGGTCATGAATGAATCCATGAACGAACAGCTTCGCGGTGCTTTTGGTTTGGCGACGGTGGTCATGGTCCTTCTGCTGGCAAGCGCGCCCGCAGTATTTGCGCAAACCTCGCAGGCGCACATTCACCCAATGGCGCGTGGCGTGATGCCGTTTGACATGGACAAGACGCTGCACATTTTCCAGATGACAGAGTCCGGAGGCGTGCAGAAGGTCATTGCAAGAAGTGTGCACGCCGACGATCAGGTTGCATTGATTCAACAGCATCTCAAGCACGAGGCGGAGAGATTCCGGCTCGGCGATTTTGCAGACCCGGCAACGCTGCATGGCGCGGACATGCCGGGGCTCAAGGAACTTCAGGCTGGAGCTTCGGCCATCAAGATCTCCTACAAGGCGCTTCCCGCGGGCGCCGAGATCACATTTGAGACCACTGACCTTCACTTGATCACCGCGATACATCGCTGGTTTGGAGCTCAGCTGTCCGAGCACGGTGCCGATGCCAAGGCAAAGTGACCAGGCGGTGGCCCGACAACGCGCTCCAGCCGACCCTCCGTCCACCCACTGCTGCGCAGTCGCCCTTCACGCCGTCACGTCGCGCAGATCCCGATTTCCGGCCGCATCGCATCGCATCGCATTGCTCTCGGTTGTGGCGCATCTGCGGCACCCACATTCAACGATGCCTCGCATAGACTGGATGCCACCGGGTCCCGCTCGGTCAACAGGAGCAGCGTATGGGTATGTACGGAGGTTGGAACGGGTTCGGCATGCTTTTCTTTGCCGTCATCATTGTCATTCCACTGTGGAAGATCGTCACCAAGGCGGGGTACGCAGGGGCCTGGGCGCTGCTGGCATTTGTGCCTTTTGTGAACATCATTGCCCTGTGGCTTTTTGCGTTCAACAAATGGCCAGGTGCGCGAACGGACACCTGACTTTTAGAAGGGACTTCCCTTCGATGGCGAGCGGTACCCGTATTCCTTATCGATGACCTGCGCGCGGGTCGGTCGCTGGTTGAGCGTGTTCGCGGCGTCTGTCCGCGATGGCCCGCTGAGTTGCCGAGACATCAGCACGTCGTCCAGAAACATGGGGGTGGTCAAAGCACTCGCCAAGGCGCAAGCTCCCTGACCGGCAGTCCGGTTCATCGTCAAGACCCAACAGGAGAGCATGTATGACCGATCAGACCCCCCAAGCCCATCGCGAGCTGGTTGTCATGTTGACTCGCGGAACCGATCACGAGATGTCCTCGGTGGCATTCACGATCGCCTGCGGCGGTATCACTTCAGGAATGAAGGTGTACGCCTTCCTCATCAGCTCCGCCGTCGACCTGGTGCGGCGCAGAGCGGTGGACGTGACGCACGTCCCACCGTTGGATCCGCTGAAGAAGCTGATGGAAGACTTTGTCGCGAGAGGCGGCACCATCTGGGCGTGCCCGCCCTGTGTCAAGGCTCGAGGCTACACGCAGGAAGATTTCATCGATGGCGTGACCATCCAGGGTGCCAGCGCCATGCTCGAACGTCTCAAGTCCGGTGCGGCGAGCCTGAGCTTCTAGGTCAAGAGCGACGCTGACCGCCTGCGGCGCCGGCTGCACTGAAACCTTGGCACTCAGCATGCGAATTCCGTTCTGCCCCTGGCTGATCGCCATGCTGCCTCCCTTCGCCCACGCATTGTTCGCGAAGCAACGTTGGAAGCATCGACCCTTTCCCATCGCGGCTCAGCTTCGCATTGCAAGAACCGCCCTCCCGTTGCGCAATCAACGCGGTGACGACCGGCCGTTCATGCTCGCGGGCCCTCCCCAGCGACCGCCGGATCCAGGCGCTGCGCGTCCTTGATCGTCCTGCGCCACGAAAATGCGGATGCCTGGCTCCAACTCGGTTGCGCTGTTTTCCTCTCGACCGCTGTCGAGCGTCGTGCTTGCCGCTCTGCTTCTGGTCATGGGTCTGGTTTTCGTCAGTGGCGTCGTGCCCTTGTCCCCCAAGCGCCCATACTTTCCAGGTCATGAA
The DNA here is from genome assembly GCA_039921765.1 of Burkholderiaceae bacterium. Taxonomy (GTDB): domain Bacteria; phylum Pseudomonadota; class Gammaproteobacteria; order Burkholderiales; family Burkholderiaceae_C; genus JBDSBD01. The sequence continues at coordinate 9,394 of JBDSBD010000194.1, read as the reverse complement.
TGGCTGCTGGCGATCGTGTGCTGGGCGTTGGCCGTGTTCTTCGGGTACTGCGCAGCCAAGGGCCGCAAGCCGCGCAAAGGCAGGGAGTGAATGCCACATGCGCGGGCGAAGTCGGCTGCCCGAGCGGGCGAGGCGAACTGCCGCGGGCGTGAATCGGTGGCCGCAAGCGCGTGTGCAGACCCAAAAGCCAGCGACCGGCGCCGGGACGCCTGACCCTTCCATTGAGCGGACGGATCACCGGACGCCGCCGAGCTCGAAACTCAGGTCTTTCAAGGATCACGCCGATGTCACTCGAAGCCAAGGTTCCGCCTCCCGCCGTCGCGGTCGCCACCGCGCTCATCATGTGGGGCATCTCCGAGCTTGCTCCGCAGGTGGTGATGCCTTCGGGCCTTCGGTGGGGCCTGTCTCTTGCCATCGCCGTGGTCGGCGTTGCCGTCAGCGCCTCGGGCGTCTGGTCGTTTCGCCGCGCACGCACGACGCTCGATCCCACCCAACCGGAACAAGCCTCGTCACTGGTCCGCTCGGGCATCTACCGGATCACCCGAAACCCCATGTATCTCGGGCTCTTGCTTGTCCTCGGCGCATGGGCGGTGTTTCGGTCATCGGCCTGGGCTCTGCTGGGCGTGGCAGGCTTTGTGCTCTACATGGGCCGCTTTCAGATTGCGCCGGAAGAGCGCGCTCTCGCCGGGCTCTTCGGAGGCGAGTACGCGTCCTACAAGGCCAGCGTGCGCCGGTGGCTTTGAACCCTGACCGCAACATCGGGCGGACGCGCTGCTCTCAAGGGGCTTCCAGTACAGAAGCAAAGGAACTTTTCAGAACCAACCAAGGCCTCCCGACGGACGGCAACAACGATCGAACGGCTCGTGCCCGTGAGCAGAACGGGCGCACCGGTTTGTCCACCGTGCAGTCAGCGCCGGGTGCCGACGCCTGAACCCTCGGTCGAGAGGGACGTCCAGGAGCCGTTCCACCGGCTACCACCTTGTCACTCGGAGACCCCCATGGCGAGCGACGCCAGGGTCACCGGACCGCCTCCTACTTCCCATCCCTCGACAAGACCTGCGGAGAGCCCATCGGGCGCTGGCACGCGCCCATCATCGAGCCCGCCGCTACAGTGGCCGCCATGAACGAAAACGCGAGCATTCGGTTCTTCGACCAACAGTTTCGCCGCCAGGTGGCCGCCGAGGAGTTCGTGCTGAATCCGTTCGAGAGTGCCGCGTTGCCGCATTTGCGCGGCAGCGTGCTGGACTACGGATGCGGTCTGGGCAACCTCGCCGTCGAGGCGGCTTGCCGCGGCTGCTCCGTGCTGGCGCTGGATGCCAGCCATGCCGCGATCAACCACCTCCGCTCGGTCGCGAAGCGCGACGCGCTGCCGCTGCGGGCTGAAGAAGCGGACCTGCGGTCGCACGTACTCACCGAAGACTTCGATGCCATTGTGTGCATCGGACTGCTGATGTTCTTCGACTGCCCTGCGGCCCTTCGGCAACTGGCACAGCTTCAAGCTCGGGTTCGCCCCGGCGGCGTCGCGGTGATCAACGTCTTGACTGAGGGCACGACCTACATGGACATGTTTGCTCCCGAAGGGCATTGCCTTTTCAATCACGCCAGCCTGCGCGCCAGCTTCACGCACTGGGAGATCGTGAGCTTCACGCTACAGGAGTTTCCAGCACCGAACAACACGCGCAAGGCCTTCGCCACCGTGGTTGCGCGCAAGCCCGGTTGCCCGGGGTGACAGCAGGCCCGTCGTGGGGGCCGACCGTCTTTTGAGACGAAGAACGGCTTTCACACGAACAAGCCAACAGAGCTTCGAAAAAATGAGCTGGACCCTGCCGTCGACCCCCCTTTTCGTGTGGGCCTCGCAGCGCGATCGTCAGGCCGCGCAACAACCTCCACCGAGTTGGTTCGCAGGCCCTGACGCAAAGTGTTTCGCCGCAGGCAGCGGCGACAGTGGCCATCGCTCGTTGATCGGAGCATGATCGGCACGCTGGGCAACTCTGGAGCGGGGGTCGTATGGCTTCCTTGCACTGTCCTCACTGCGGCGCTTCCATGCGCAACCAACGGTCCTGGGCGGAGGTGGCGGTCGCAACGCTTGTCCTCGCCCCCGCGGTCCCAGACATGGCCACGCAAGTGCGCTGCAATGCGTGTGGTCGAGTGTCGGCCGCCGGCGACTTGCGCTACTCCGTGGCTGACCGCTTCCACCCCAAACGCTTCGTACGATGGCTCCTCGTGGCAGGAGCGCTGCTTGGGGCGCTCGGATCCATGGCACTTGGTTAAGGCATCGGGCACGCGCCCACCGGTGCCGCCACCAACCAGGGCCTGTTAACGCTATCGGAGGGTTCGCGTGACTCACCAAACAGGCCCCAGGTCATTCCGTCCACGAGGAACAGAGCGCTTCTCCGAAGACGACCACGATGCGTTTGATGCAACAGCAGGCGGCGCGTGATGGCATTACCGTTCCCCCAGGCTCCACGGAGACACCATGCAACCCAAGAACCTTCTGCTCGCAGCCCTGCTGTCGCTCGTTGCACTCTCGTCCCAGGCGGCCGATGGTCTCGTCTCGGTGAAGAGTCCCTACAGCGCCACGGAGACCATGGATCGCCTGCAGGCACTGGTCAAGGAAAAGGGACTGAGCGTCTTTGCCAGAATCGACCATGCGGCCGGGGCCGCCAAGATCGGCAAGACGTTGCGCCCGACGGAACTGCTGATCTTCGGCAATCCGCAAGGCGGCACACCATTCATGGAGTGCTCACAGTCCGTGGGAATCGATCTTCCCCTGAAGGCGCTGACATGGGAGGATTCGAGTGGCCAGGCCTGGATCGGCTACAACGACCCCGAATACCTGGCAAAACGCCACGAGGTGCCGAACTGTGCAGTCGCCGCGAATCTCAAGAAGGCACTGGCCAGCTTTGTCGAGGCAACGGTGGCAGAAAAGTAGACCGAACGATGACGCCCGACTCCTCGCTCAAGCGGAGCGCCGACGGCGTACCACCCGGCCTGGGCGGGCGGTACGCGGAATGTTCCGGCCGGCACGGCCCTGACGACCTGCCGCTGTTGCCCGCTTGGCCCGAACGCTGCCGGGCGTCCGCACATTGAGCAAACACCGGTGCCAAGACGCTGTGGAGGCGACCGATCATGCAGACCGCGAGCCCTGAAGTGGCCACGAAAGTGCTGGAAGCCTTTGCCGACGCATGGAATCGTCACGACGTCGATGCTCTCATGTCGTTCATGACGCAGGACTGTGTCTTCGAATCCTCTTCCGGCGCTGACGTCTGGGGAACCCGGTCCGTGGGCAGGGAAGCAGTGCGAGCTGGCTTTGCGGAGGTCTGGGCAACATTCCCCGATGCCCACTGGGACAACGCGCGCCATTTCGTCCAGGGAGACCGAGGAGTGTCGGAGTGGACGTTCACCGGCACACAGAGGGACGGAACTCGTGTCGAGGTTCATGGTTGTGATCTCTTCACCTTCCGCGACGGCAAGATTTTCCTGAAGAACTCCTACCGCAAGAGCCGTCCACCCATAGCGACGTGAGCACGATGGCACCCAACCCCTCGTTCCAGCCGACTGCCTTCGGCCGCCGGTGAACTCGAACGCCGTCAGGCCGCACCGATGAGCCCACCCAGCACCTCCGACCATGCCGGCGTCGTCGCGCCGGCACCGGTTTTCTTTGGCATTGCAGTCGTCGCCGGTTTCGTTCTGGAGCGGCTTGTCCCGACCTCGCTCCTGTCGTTTCGGTACGCCACGGCCACAGGGCTGGCTCTCATCGCAGCGTCGGTCACCCTGGTCGCGTTCGCGGTACCCCCGCTGGTCCAGGCCCGCACGGCATTCGATGCGCGAAGACCGACGACAAGCATCGTCACCTCGGGCGCATTCAGGGTCAGCCGAAATCCGACCTACCTCTCGCTGGCGCTCCTGCAGCTTGGTCTGGCATTCTCGTTCCAGTCACTGTGGCTCGTCGTCACTGCGGCCGCCGCGATCGCGGTCACGCACTGGGGTGTCGTCTTGCCTGAGGAGCGCTACCTTGAGCGGAAGTTCGGGGAGGAGTACCGGGCCTATGCGGCCAAGGTTCGCCGCTGGCTATGAGCATGAACACCGCGGTCGCAGTGCGGCCGGCCTGACCGGTCGCGCAAGCGGAGATCTGTATGTCGGAGCAGTCAACGCAGAGACAGTTGCTTGGGTTGTTGGGTTGGCTGGCGGTCAGTTTCGCGGCCTCCGCAGTGGGCGCGGTGGCCTCGGTTCGTGCCAGCTCCTTCTACAACCAGCTTGTCCAGCCCGATTGGGCACCACCATCGTCCGTGTTCGGACCGGTCTGGACGGTGCTCTACGCGTCGATGGGTGTGGCCGCCTGGCTGGTCTGGCGCTCGGGCGGATTCCAGCCCAATCGGCTGGCCCTCACCCTCTTTCTTGCCCAGCTCGTCGTGAACGCCTTGTGGAGCTGGTTGTTCTTTGCCTGGCACCTCGGGGCCGTTGCGTTGGCCGACATCGTGTTGCTGGGCCTGCTGGTCGCGGGCACGCTGCAGTCCTTCTGGCGAGTCCAACGGCTTGCCGGTGCACTTCTTGTCCCGCATCTGTTGTGGGTTGGTTTCGCCGCGGCACTCAATTATTCGGTGTGGCAGCTTAACCCGCAGGCCTTGGGCTGATCGGATCGGCGCCAGAACATTCATTCGAATCCGACCCGCTTTGGGATCGGCCGGGTTCAGGCGTCGGGGCGCACGAGACACACTGGGAGACTGCCATGACCGCATCCAATGTCGACCGACTCTTTGCCGGATCCATTCCGCAGCTCTACAACGATTACCTGGTTCCAATGATCTTCGAGCCCTATGCCGCCGATCTCGCCGCTCGCGTTTCCCTGCTGAGGCCGTCGCGCGTGCTCGAAATCGCCGCTGGCACGGGGGTCGTGACCCGACACCTCGCCCAAGCCCTGGACCCGGCGGCCTCGATCATTGCGACGGACCTCAACCAGTCGATGCTGGATCAAGCCATCGCGGTCGGCACGGCTCGTCCGGTCGAATGGCGCCAGGCCGACGCGATGCAACTCCCGTTCCCGGATGCAGGCTTCGACGTCGTCGTCTGCCAGTTCGGCGCCATGTTCTTCCCCGATAAGCCAGGAGCATTTGCCGAGGCCAGACGGGTCCTGCGTCCCGGTGGGACATTCATCTTCAACGTCTGGGACCGGATTGACGAGAACGAATTCGCACTGGCCGTCACGCGGGTACTGGAAAGGCTCTTCCCCGCCGATCCACCCCGCTTCATGGCCCGCATTCCGCACGGCTACCACGATCAGCAGGTGATCGCCGGGCACCTGGCCGAGGGTGGCTTTACCCACACGCCCGTCATGACGTCCTTGGCGGCGAGAAGCCACGCACCGTCCCCCGACATCGTCGCGACCGCCTACTGCCAGGGCACACCACTCAGGAATGAAATCGAAGCGCGTGATCGCTCGCGTCTGATCGAAGCCACAGACGCGGCGACGGCAGCGATCGCCCACCAATTCGGCCATGGCAAAATGGAGGGCAAGATCCAGGCGCACATCTTCGCCACTGAACGCTAGGTGTCACCCAGCGCGCGCCGACCCCTCACTCAAGCAGACGTACTGAACGTGTCAATTCCAGGATCGCCAGGATCGATTGAACCTCCCATGCCGGGCATTGCCCGACGGTTCACCCGACATCGGCCGCGCCATGCCGGCATCTGATCACCCCTGTGCGGGCCCTGCGGCGTTTGCAGAGTCGCTGACCGGCGCGCGCATTCAGCTGCGCGCGTTGCAGCACACCGATGCGCAGGCCCTCGTGACGGCGGCGGCGGACGGTGAACTCTGGAGCCTCCCTTACACGGTCGTTCCGTCCGCGCAGACGGTTCAAGAGTACCTGCGTCAAGCGATCGTGGGCCGGCAGGCCGGAACCGTCGTTCCATTTGCCACCGTGCTCCTGGAAACAGGTCAGGTGATCGGCTCGACACGCTTCTGGAAGATCGACCGTCAGAACCGGAAGCTAGAGATCGGCAGCACCTGGCTTGCATCGACCTGGCAACGATCGTTCGTCAATACAGAGGTGAAGTACCTCATGCTTTGCTACGCGTTCGAAGCGCTGGCGTGTGTCCGGGTCCAGTTCACCACCGACGAAACGAACGCCAGGTCGCGTGCGGCGATCTTGCGGCTCGGCGCCAAACAGGAAGGCATCGTCCGCCACGAGCGGCTGATGCCGAACGGCCGCAAACGCAACTCGGTGCGTTTCAGCATCATTGATGACGAATGGCCCCTCGTGAAGTCACAGCTGCAGGCGCGCCTTCGTGAAGCCCCGACCTGACCGCTCCATCGAGCCGGCGCCCCGAAGCCCGCGTTGCGCTCTTCGGGGTGCGCCCCAGGGGCCGAACATTGGCAACGGCATGCCCCTGGAACCCGTTGCCACGCGCAAGCCATTTGTTGGCCCGACCGGTATCGCGCCCTGGCTGGTGTGGCGTGCTGACGGCTTTCGGGCGGCACGATCTGGCCCCACTCCTGCAACGTTGGCCAACCTGGTGACTTCCCATGATCCACATCCGTGAGATCGACCATCTCGTGCTGCGTGTCGTCGACCTTGACCGCATGCTTCACTTCTATTGCGACGCGCTCGGTTGTACGGTCGAGCGGCGCCAGGATTCGATCGGCCTGGTCCAGCTTCGGGCCGGACGCTCGCTTATCGACCTCGTCCCGGTGGATGGCCCGCTGGGCAAGGCTGGCGGCGCGCCGCCCGGCAAGGACGGACGCAACCTCGATCACTTCTGCTTTCGCGTCGAGCCCTTCGACGAAACGGCCATTCGCAGCCAACTCGCCGCTCACAACATCGAAGCAGGCGCGCTCGCTTCCCGAAACGGCGCGGAAGGAGAAGGCCCTTCGATCTACATTTCCGACCCCGAAGGCACCGTCGTCGAGCTCAAAGGACCGCCGGCCGGCTGACAAACGGCCGATCAATCAGGCTCATCACGGACGTGGGGCAGTTCGTCCCCATCGATCCGAGCCTTGGCTTGACCCCCGCCTTCGACGAATGGCCCGGTCGGGGTGTGCGCTGGCTCGGGCCAGGAATTCCGTGAAAGGACCCTCATGTTTCTGACCCTTCTTCTCGTCACCTTTGTCGTCTCGGTCGCGGTGTCGCTCGCGGTCGCCTGGATGTTCGCCCATCCGATCGACCGGATTCTGAAGCGCATCATCGCGGACGCCATCAGCGCGGCCTGGCTGCGCTACATGAAGTTCGCGATCCTGGTGGTTGGTGTTTCCTCGGGCGTGCGGGTGTATGAGCTCGAGAAGTACATCTCGCCGACCCGACTCGACAAGGAGGCCAGGGTGCTTGCGCTCACCCAGGAGCGCTGGATTCTGGAGATCTATCGAACAGTCATCGAGGCGCTCCAGGGGATCGCCTGGCTGCTGCTCGTCTTCTTCGTCTTCTCGCTCATCGCCTACGTGATCGTGCGCATTGCGGAAATGAAGCGCGACCACCCGAAAGATAAACCCACGCCCTGACCGCTCGAGGTGTCCTGCACGGAATTGGCGATCGGCCGAGCGCACAAACTCGCTCGGCGCGGCTCACTGCGCTCTCAGCAGCTCCATCAACTGCCCGGCGTCGATCGGCGCAGCGGCGTCCTGGCCACTCAGGATGCCTTCGGCCAGGGCGCGCTTGCTGCGGTGCAGACGCACGATCTTCTCTTCGATCGAGCCCTGGGTGACGAGCCGGTAGACCGTCACCGGGCGCTGCTGGCCGATGCGGTGGGCGCGGGCGCTGGCCTGCTCTTCGGCGGCGGGGTTCCACCACGGGTCGGCAATGATCACGTAGTCGGCCATCGTCAGGTTCAAGCCGAAGCCGCCGGCCTTCAGGCTGATCAAAAACAGATCGCCTTTGCCGGCCTGGAAAGCCGCGACACGCTTGCCGCGTTCGGCCGCCGGCGTGCTGCCGTCGAGGTACTGGTAGCTCAGGCCGGCGAGGTCGAGGCGCTCGCGCAGCAGGCGCAGGAAATCGGTGAACTGGCTGAACACCAGCGCCTTGTGGCGCCCGGCCACGAGCTCGGTGGCCAAGCGCTCGAACTCCTGCACCTTGGCGCCGACGATTCCCAGCTCGGGCGCCACCAGGCGCGGGTCGCAGGCGGCGCGGCGCAGCTTCGTCAACGCCGCCAGCACATGGAACTGCATCTGCCCCTCCCGCCCGGTGCCGACCTGGGTGTTCGCGAGCAACGCCTGCGCCACGCTCGTCTCGGCCTGCTGGCGCAAGGCTTCGAGCAACGCGCGCTCCTTCAAACCGGGCACGACTTCGTGAACGATCTCGGTGCGCGGTGGCAGATCGGTCAGCACCTCGGCCTTGGTACGGCGCAGCAGGAACGGTGCCAACAGACGGCGCAGGCGCCGCGAGGCCTGCGCCTTGAGTTGAGGGTCATCCTCGCGCTCGATCGGGTTGGCGAAACGCTGCGAGAACTGCGCCGCGCTGCCGAGCAGCCCCGGGTTGCAAAAACCCATGATCGACCAGAGCTCGCCGAGCCGGTTCTCGATCGGCGTGCCGGTGAGCGCCAGGCGGAAGCTGCTCTGCAACGCCAGCGCGGCCTTGGCACGTCGCGTCGCCGGGTTCTTGATGGCCTGCGCTTCGTCGAGCACGGTACTGTGCCACTGCGGCGCGGCCAGGATGTCGGCGTCGATCTGCAGCAGCGCATAGGAACACACCAGTACCTGCCCCGCACCGAGGGCGCGCACCTGGCGCCGACGCGCGGCGCGCCGGGCGCTGTCGGGAGCGGCGTCGACGCTGGTGCCCGTGCTCACGTCGGTGCCGGTGTCGGGTGACGTGGCTGGCGCGATCGGCTCGGCCGCATCGGCCAACTCGTCGCCGGCACCGTCTTCACCGAACCCATCGGCGTCGAGCACGTCGCCGTACAGCTCGACCTGCAGGCCGGGCGCAAAGCGCGCCGCCTCGATCAGCCAGTTGCCGCACACCGAGGTCGGCGCCACCACCAACGCCGGTCAGCCGGCAGCGCGCTGCAACAGCACGCCCAAGGTCTGCACCGTCTTGCCCAAGCCCATGTCGTCGGCCAGCACCGCGCCGAAGCCGCTCTCGCTCAAGCGCATCAGCCAGCGATAGCCCTCGAGCTGATAGTCGCGCAACTCGGCAGCCAGACCGGCCGGTGGCTCGAACACCTGCTCCTGAGCGCGCGCCCAGGCAGCGGCGCGCTTGCGCCACGCGGCATCGCCGCTCAAGGTGAGGCTGGTGCCGCTCGCCTCCCAGGCCAGCGCGGCGACGCTGGACAGGCGTTGGCCCTGCCTGTGCGGCTGCGCCAGCGCCGCCAGATCGCTGAGCTGCTGGCGCAACGCGTCGCCGAGCGCGAGGAACTCGCCCTCGCCCAGCGCGACATAGCGGCTGCGGCTCGTCTGCATCAGGTCGAGGAG
>JBDSBD010000193.1:0-11691 GCA_039921765.1 Burkholderiaceae bacterium | reverse complement strand
CGCGCGTTGGCCAGTGATCTGAACCTGTCGCGCAATACCGTGATGGGCGCCTTCGCGCGCCTCATCGCCGAGGGTCTGCTGGAAGCACGCGAGCCGGCCGGAACCTTTGTTTCGCGAAGGGTGCCGTCGGATGGGCCACCCGGAGTGCTGCCAGCCAGTCCGGTGGTCTGCGAAGCGACGCTGCAGCGTCGCCTGGCGCGCCTGCAGTTCCGCGGCGAGCCGCATCTGGTGGTCAACCCCCACGAGCATCTGCTGACCCACGATTTCTGGGTCGGTCGGCCCGATTCGCGGCTGTTCCCGATGCGGCTCTGGCATTCGTTGCTGACCCGGCTGTTGCGCGGATCGTCGCGCCATCTGTGCGGCTACGGTGATCCCCAGGGGTTGCTGGCGCTGCGCGAAGCGATCGCCAGCCACATCGGTGCGACCCGAGGTATCGCCACCGATCCGAGCCGGATCCTGATCACCAATGGCATCCAGGAAGGCCTGAACCTGCTCGCGCAACTGCTGATCGCGCCGGGCGTGGACGTGGCGGTCGAAAGCCCGTGCTATCTGGGGGCAAGCAACGTGTTCGCACACCATGGTGCCATCCTGCATCCCGTGCCGGTCGACGACGCGGGGCTTGATCCGGCGTTGCTGCCGGCGTCGGCGGCACTCGTCTATGTGACGCCCTCGCACCAGTACCCGCTGGGCTCGACGCTCTCGCTGGCCCGCCGCGAAGCGCTGCTGGCGTGGGCCAATGCCTGTGGCGGCTATGTCGCCGAGGACGACTACGACAGTGACTTCTTCTACGACGGCACGCCGTTGCCGGCGCTCAAGAGCCTGGATCGCCATGATCAGGTGGTCTATCTCGGGACGTTTTCCAAGAGCCTCGGCGCCGGTCTGCGCATTGGCTACATGGTGCTCCCGGCCGAACTGTGTGCACCGGCGCGCCACGCCAAGGCCTTGCTGAACAATTGCCAACCCTGGCTGGAGCAGGCCGCGCTGGCCGCGTTCATGGCCGAAGGCGGCTATGCGGAGCATCTGCGCAGGCTGCGCCAGTTGTACGCGGTGCGGCGCAATCACCTGCGCGCGGCGCTCACCCATCGCCTGCCGAGTTGGCGTGTCAGGGGTTCGGACGGGGGCATGCACCTGGTGGTTCATCTTCCGGACCCGGGGCCGGACGCTGAAGCCATGGAACGTGTGGCGCGCTCGCATGGCGTGGGCGTGTACAGCATCCCGAGCGGCAATGCGCAGCTGTTCGACGCCAACGAGTCGATGCGGCGCGTCCTGCTGTTCGGCTATGCATCGCTGAACGAAACCGAGATCAGCGACGCGCTGCTGCGTCTGCGCGACGTCGCCGGGATCGCACTGGAGCCGTCGCTGCCACGCGGGCACCACGGGTTGGCGCGATGGCGCGGCCCCGGTAGCGCAGGCGCTCGCCTGTAGACGCCACCTCGCGCTCGCAGATCGCGAAATCGCGGAGCGACGGCGCGGTCGGATCGACGCCGCCTATTCCATCGCGATGCGAAGTGCGGCGCCGGCGGCCCAGGGGGCCAGAAACAGCGCCACGAGCAACATCGCACCGAGCAGCGAGAAGTGCCCGGCCACGCCGAGACCGGCGGCGCTGGCCTGCACCGCACCGGCGCCGAACACCAGCACCGGAACGTACAGCGGCAGGACCAGCAGCGACAGCAGGACGCCGGCACCGCGCACGCCCAGCGTGAGGGCCGACCCGATCGCGCCGATCAGGCTGAGCAACGGCGTGCCCAGCAGCAGCGACACCGTCATCACGAGGGTGGCCTCGACGCTCAGGTCGAATTGCAACGCGAGCACCGGCGACACCAGCGCCAACAGCAGGCCCGAGCTCAGCCAGTGCGCCGCAACCTTGGCCAGCACCAGCAGCGGCAGCGGCGTCGCCGCGAGCAGAAGTTGCTCCAGGGTTCCATCCTGGTGATCGTCGGCGAACATCCGGTTCAGGGACAGCAACGCCGCCAGCAGCGCCGCGACCCAGATGACGCCGGGAGCCAGGTTGCGCAGCATGGCGGGATCGGAGCCGACGCCGAGCGGGAACAGACTGACCACGATGAAGAAGAAGACGATCGCCGCACCGGTGTCGGCACGACGGCGCAAGGCAATGCGCAGGTCGCGCATGAAGAGGCAGGACATGCCGTCGAGCGAACCGGGCGGTTTCATAACGAGACCGTGATCTGCGGGACCGCGTCCGGCAGGGTCACGCTCTGGTGGCTGGTCAGCACGACGATGCCGCCGCGTGCGACGTGCGCAGCGATGAGCGTGCTCAACCATGCCGTGGCGGCCGCATCGAGCGCGTTGAACGGCTCGTCCAGCACCCACAGCGGCGACGCGCCGGCCAGCACGAGCCGCGCGAGCGCGGCGCGCCGGCGCTGCCCTTGCGACAGGGTGCGGACCAGGGCGCGCTCGCGGCCACGCAGTCCGGCGTCGCCCAGCGCCGCCACAGCATCGGCCGCGCTCGCCGCAATCGCGCCGAGCGTGAGCGCGGCCAGCAGGTTCTCCAACGCGGACAGCTCGCTCTTGAGCGCCGCCGCATGCCCCAGGTACACCAGCGCGCGGCCGAATTCTTCGCGCAACTCCGCGACGTCCTTCCCATGCCACCGAACGCAACCCTGGGTCGGCAGCAACAAGCCGCAGATCATGCGCAGCAGGCTGGTCTTGCCGGCACCGTTGACGCCACGAATCCACAGCAGCTGCCCGGGCCCGACCTTCAGGTTCAAGTCGGCGAACAAAGCGCGGTGATCGCGCAGGCAATGCAGGTGATCGAGTTCCAGCCCGGTGCCGTGCGTGGCGGCCCCGGGCGCATCGGCGCCGGGGCCGCGCCCCCCGGGCGCCGTGTCACCGGTCGGCAGCGACACGCCGGTCAACGCCCGACGACGCGATCCATCACCACACGCACGTCGCTGCTGCCCAGCGCGACATTCTCGATCGTCCCTTCGATGTCGCCCGGCTGCGACGTCGCATTGCCCAGGCGCGAGACGCGCGCGACGATATTCACATGGGCGAACTGCGACAGTGCGATGCCCTGGGCCATCGCGCTGCTGTCGTCCAGCGTGAAGGACACGGGCCAGGCCCCGGCGCGGGTTCGCACCGCGGCCAGCGGCATCGGCGGCCCGTTGATCGCGCGGGCAAAGACGAACAGCGTGTCCGTGGGCGCGACCTTGGCCGCCAATGCACCAGCAATCGTCACGGTCCCGCGGATGACCGGACCGTGGGCGGCGGCAACGCGAGCATCGGCCGCATCGCCTGCTTCGCCGGCGGCGGTCTTTGCCAGCGCGGCAGGCGCGGATGGGCGCTGCGCCGGCTTGCCCTCGGCCTGGGCGATGAGCGCGTCGATGCGCGAGCGATCCTCGGAGTCGGCTGGAACCAGAGACTGCAGATGCCGCCAGTGCCGAAGGGCCTCGTCGCGGTTGTCGGCCTGCAACGCGGCCAGTCCGGCGAACGCCAGCGCGTTCAGGTTGTCGGGGTTGATCTTCAGCGCCCGCTCGACAAGCTGGCGCGGCTCGCCGGCAAGACTTCGATGGTTGGCGATGGCCACCGTGTTGGCGTATTCGACCAGCAGGTCCGGTGTGTCGGGCATGATGGCTGCGGCCTTGCGGTAGGCGTTCATGGCCTCGGCGATCCGGCCAGCCTGGAAGTACGAGCGCGCAAGCAGCACCCAGCCTTGGCCGTCATCGGGGTTCTTTTCGAGCCGCCGCGACAGCGTCTCGATCGCGCCATCGGTCGGCGCGTGCGCGGCGCCCGCAACGCGCGATGGCGAAGTCGCGTCCAGCACGGTCAGCGGTTGGCCCAACGCGACATACAGGACAGCGGCGAACAGCGGCAATGCGATGCCCGTGGCGAGCGCAGCGCCCCAGTTGGCGCGAACGTTCGAGCTGCCGCGGGCCTGGGTGGCCCGGTCCGATTCCAACGCCTGCCTTTCCAGCTCGCGCCGCGCGACGTCATAGGCGGCAGGGTCCAGGGTGCCGTTCAGCCGCTCCGTGTCGAGCTCGCGCACGCCATCGGCGAGGACGGTCAGGCATTCGCGCTCGGCGGCGGTCCTGGGTGAACTGCGCAACAGCGGCACGATCACCAGCGCCAGCGCGAGCAGGATCATCGCGGCCGCCAGGAACAGGAACAGGGTCATGACCGCGTCTCCTCGACGATTCCGAGCAAGCGTCGCGCCCGCGATGTCTCCGGGGCACTGAGGTCGGTGTCCGGTGCGCCGGTGCGTCGCCGCCGGACATTGACGACGAGCGTCAGGATCGCCACCAGCAACAAGGCAAACGGACCGAGCCACAGCAGCAGCGTCCTGGCGTTGAAGCGCGGCCGGTACAGGACGAATTCGCCGTAGCGCTCCACCATGAAGTCGCTGACCTGTTGCGGTGACCGGCCTCGCTTGAGCTGGGTGCGGATCTGCTGGCGCAAGTCCACGGCAAGATCGGCATGCGAAGCGGCCACGGTCTCGTTCTGGCAGACGAGACAGCGCAGTTCTTGCGCGATGCTCATGACGCGTGCTTCCAGCGCCGGATCGTCGGCCAGCAGCGGGGCCTCGTTGGCAGCGGTGCCGGCGAACGCGCCGGCGAAGCAGATGGCCATCAGCAGATTACGCACCGAGTTTCCTCATCAGCGGAAGGATCGTTTCGCGCAGCACCTCCTGCGTGATCGGGCCGATCTGTTTGTGGCGGATGACGCCGCTCTTGTCGATCACGAATGTTTCGGGCACGCCGTAGACCCCGAGATCGATGCCGACCAGACCCCGCGTGTCCGAGGCCGACGCCAGATACGGATCGCCGAATTGCGTGAGCCAGCCCAGTGCGTCGTCGCGCTTGTCCTTGTAGTTCAGTCCGTAGATCAGGACCGTCTGCGATTGCGCGAGCTCCACCAGGACCGGATGCTCCTGGCGGCAGGCGACACACCACGACGCCCACACGTTCAGCAGCCACACCTTGCCGTGCAGATCCTGCGGAGAGAACGTGGTGCCGGGGGACGCCAGTTGCGGCAGCTGGAAGGCCGGCACCGGTTTGTCGACCAGCGGCGACGGAACTTCGCGCGGCTTGAGCGTCAGGCCGATCGCGAGGAACCCGACCAGCACGCCGAACACCATCAGGGGCAGCAGGCCCTTTCTCATGGCGCCGTCGTCCTGGCGGTCAGGACCGGCACGCCGGTCGCGGCAGGCGCTCCAGTGGGTACCGGTTCGGCCTGCGACTGGCGCCGCCGCAGGCGATAGCGGCGATCGAGAACCGCGATGAAGCCGCCGAGGGCCATGGCGAAGCAGCCGGCCCAGATCCAGTCGATGAAGGGTTTGAAGTACACGCGCACGATCCAGCGATCGCCGCCCAATGGATCACCGAGCGCGGCATACAGATCGCGCGTGAATCCGCTGTGAATGGCGGCCTCGGTCATCGGCGACGGCGTCCGGCTGGCGGTGTAGATGCGCCGCTCCGGCATCAGGGTCGTGACGGCCTGGTCGTTGGCCGTCACGGTGAGCGTGGCGCGGTCGGCGATGTAGTTCGGGCCGCGCTCCTTGGTCACACCCTCGAAGCGGAACGTGTATCCGGCCAAGGTGGTCGTCTCGCCCGGCTCCATCGTGACGTCCTTTTCCAATTCGTAGCCGTTGACGACGCTGACGCCGATCACGAAGACGGCCATGCCGCAGTGCGCGAGCAGCATGCCGTAGTAGCTGCCCGGCTGGGCCGCCAGGCGTCTCCACACGGTCGGCGCCGGATGGGCGCGCAGACGTTCGAGGACATTGACGACGGCGGTGCTGATGATCCAGGCCGCCAGGAACAGCCCGAAGCCGACCATCGGTTTCCAGGTGCCGAGAACGAGTGGCGCCACGACGGCCGAAGCAGCGCTGACCGCCAGGGCCCAGCGCAGGCGCCTGGCCAGGTCGACGGCACTGGCCTTGCGCCAGCGCGCCAGCGGGCCGACGCCCATCAGGAACAGGGCGGGCGCCATCAGCGGCACGAAGACGGTGTCGAAGTAAGGCGGCCCGACCGACAGCTTGCCCATGCCCAGCGCGTCGATCAGCAGCGGATACAGCGTGCCCAGCAGCACGGCGCCGAATGCCACCAGCAACAGCACGTTGTTGGCGAGCAGCATCGATTCGCGCGACACGGCGTCGAAGCTGCCACCCAATCCGACGCGCGGCGCGCGCCACGCGAACAGCGCAAGCGAGCCGCCCACGACGAGAGTCAGGAAGGCCAGGATGTAGACGCCGCGCGAAGGATCGACGGCGAACGCGTGCACCGAGGTCAGCACGCCCGAGCGCACAAGGAAGGTCCCGAGCAGCGACAGCGAGAACGCGATGATGGCCAGCAGCGCGGTCCACATCTTGAAGGCGCCGCGCTTTTCCGTGACGGCCAATGAATGCAGCAACGCGGTGCTGACAAGCCACGGCATCAGCGACGCGTTTTCCACCGGGTCCCAGAACCACCAGCCGCCCCAGCCCAGTTCGTAGTAGGCCCAGGCACTGCCCAGCGCGATGCCGAGGGTCAGGAAGCACCAGGACACCGTGGCCCACGGGCGCGACCAGCGCGCCCATGCGGCGTCGAGCCGACCGGCGAGCAGCGCCGAGATCGCGAATGCGAAGGCCACCGCCGTTCCGACGTAGCCCATGTACAGGAGCGGCGGGTGAATGATGAGCCCGGGGTCCTGCAACTGGGGGTTCAGGTCCTCGCCATCGAGGGCGGCCGGAAACAGGCGCTCGAACGGGTTGGAAGTGAACAGGATGAAGAGCATGAAGCCGATGCTGATCACGCCCATCACACCGATGATGCGCGCGGCCGTGCGATCGTCGAGATTGCGCGAAAAGAGCGCCACCGCGAGCGTCCAGCCCGCCAGGATCAGGACCCACAGCAGCACCGAGCCTTCGTGCCCGCCCCACACCGCGCTGATGCGGTACATCAACGGCAGCGCCGAGTTCGAATGCTGGGCGACGTACAGCACGGAAAAGTCGTTGGCGATGAACAGCTGCGTCAGGCAGGCGAACGCGATGGCGACGAACAGGAACTGGGCGCGTGCGGCGGGCCGCGCCAACGCGATCCAGCCCGGATGGCCGTTGGCGGCGCCAATCAACGGAAAGACACTTTGCACCAGCGCCAGCGCCAGCGCGAGGATCAGGGCCAGCTGGCCGAGTTCGGCGATCATCGCTCGACCCCTTGCGGCGGCGCAGCGCCAGGCGTCGAGGTCGGCACCTCGTAGCGGGCGTTCTTCAATGCCTCGGCCGCCTCTTTCGGCATGTAGTTTTCATCGTGCTTGGCGAGCACCTGGTCGGCGTGAAAGACGCCGTTGCCGTCGAGCTTGCCCTGGGCGACCACGCCTTTGCCCTCGCGGAACATGTCGGGCAGCAGGCCGGTGTAGCTGACTGGCGTCCTCTGTGCGCGGTCGGTGATCACGAACTGCACCGTCAGGCCGCCCGACGAGCGCTTCACGCTGTCTTCCTCGACGAGACCGCCGAGCCGAAAGTGGTGATGGCGCGGCGCCTCGTTGGCGGCGATCTGCGACGGGCTGAAGAAAAAGACCAGGTTGTCCTGGAAGGCGTTGAGCACCAGTGCGCCCGCAGCGCCAACGACGGCAAGGCCTCCCAGGATGATCAAGCCGCGCTTGGTTCTCGACTTCATGGGCTCACCCTTTGCCGGCCGAGTGGCGTAGCGCACGCGCGCGCGCCCGAACCTGCCAGACTTCCGCGGCGATGACGAATGCCGTCAGCCCCAAGGAACCCCAGACGTACAGGCCGTAGCCGCCCATGCCGATGAACTCCGGCCAACTGCTCCAGTTCATGCCGCCTCCAGCAATCGGCGCACCCAGCCGGTCTGTCGCTCACGCTCCAGGATGATGACGCGCACCCTGGCGAGCACGACGGCGATGCAATAGCACCAGACCGCCAGCGCCATGATCAGCATGCCGAGCAGCATGGGCGTGGCGATGCTGGGGACACTGGACAGGCTGACCGATGCACCTTGGTGCAGCGTGTTCCACCACTGGACCGAGAAGTAGATGATCGGCACGTTGAACACACCGACGAGGGCCAGCACGGCCGCGGCGCGGTCGGCACGCCGCGTGTCGTCGATGGCCGCGTGCAACGACAGGAACCCGAGGTACAGGAACAACAGCAGCAGCTCCGAAGTGAGCCGGGCGTCCCACACCCACCATGTGCCCCAGGTCGGCTTGCCCCACAAGGCACCGGTCCACAGTGCGATGAACGTCATCAGGGCCCCGGTGGGCGCCAGGGCGGACGCCAGCATCGAGGCCAGGCGGGTCCTGAACACCAGGCCGACACCGGCCCAGAAGGCCATCGCGACGTAGATGACCATCGACATCCACGCGGCCGGCACGTGCACGAAGATGATGCGATAGGCATCGCCCTGCTGCGCGTCCGTGGGTGCGACCAGAAAGCCGATCGCGAGTCCGATCGTGCCGAGCAGCGCGGCCAGCGTGGCGAACCACGGCACCGCCTTGCCGGCCAGCGGGTGGAAGTGCGACGGCGCGGCGTACTTGAACCGGTTGCTCGCGGCAGGCTGGTGGAGTACGGCGCTCATGGTGCGCGCTTCATTGTTTGGCGGGACGCGGGCCATCGGCCTTGGCGTCCGCCTGCGTCGTGCGCGCCGGGATCTCATAGACCGAGAATCCGCCCACCTGGTAGACCAGCGTTGCGCCGGCCACGTCCTGCTGCTCGTTTCCCATGAACGGCAGCAGACGTGCGGCCAGTGTCTTGGCCGAAGCCGCGTCGGTCAGGGCCACCGCCCGCACCGGTTGGCCCGGGTCCTGCAGCACCGTGTAGGCGGGGTACTTGTTCTCGTCGAGCCAGGTGTGGACACGGCGCACCATGCCATGCACGTCGCCCATCGCACCGAAGTCCTTGAAGGCCACGCCGATCTTGCGCGGGGCCATCTGTCCGAGCAAGATGGTGTCGCGCGCATGCAGCACGAGTACCGCGGCCTTGCCGCCTGCCAAGGCCCGCAGCGCGTCGATGCCGCTTTCCTCATCGGCCAGCAGGGCGTCGGCGAAACGCTCGAAACGGGCCTGCTCCTGCGCGATATCGCCGCTCTTCCAGAAGTCGCGCTCGATGTCCTTGATGCTGGAGCGGCTGGCCTGCCAACGCGACGGCACGAACATGGGCGTGCCGAGGTGATGAGCGAACGTGACATTCACTCCGGAGAGCATCTGCAACTGGCGCGAGCTGTCCCACCACGCCAGCACCACCGCGTCCTTGGGGACGTGGCGCTTGAGCACTGCGGCGAGGGCCGCCATGTCGCTCGGCGGCGGCAGAAGGGTCAGGAACGGATCGTCAATGCGCGCTTGCCACTTGACCAGCACAGGGCCCGACGCTGACTGTGCCACTTCGAGGTCCGCCAGCGCCGTCGGGTGATCAACCGACATCACGGTGGCGCGGTGCACGCTCACCTGCTGCTCCGCAAGCGAGGCGAGCGGGCCGAGCTCGGCCGAGGGCACGACGTCGCCCATCACGTACCGATAGACCGGCGGAGCTGTTGCGTGCTGCCACACCAGCACCCCCGCGTAGCCCACCAGCGCCAGGCCGCCAACGATCGCCGTCGTACTCAGGGCGCGACGCCAACCGGGTCCTTGGCTGCGCACGTCGTTCATGCCGGCCTCGTCAGGCGTCGCCGTCATGGGGGTCGGACCCGCGGCGGCTGCCGTGGTGGCGCTGTCCGGAGCGACGCGACACGACCCCTCCGAACAGCAAACCACCTCCCAGCAGGGCCAGCACGGCGCCGGAGATCAACGGATCGCCTCCGAACCACGCCAGCATCACCGTCTGGTCGCGGTTGTCCAGCGATGAGGTCTTGTTGCTTCCCTTGCTCTCGACCTTTTGCAGGCGTTGCTCAAGCGCAGCCTTCTCGCGCAGCAGGGTGTCCTGCTCGTTGATGATGGCCTGGTCCTTGATGAGGTCGGACCAGCCATGCGAGTAGGTCCAGCCGCCCGGGTTGACGTGTTCCAGACCCTTCATGTAGCGGGCCGCGTGCTGTTCCCACATCTCGGCGAACGTGCGGTCGACGAGGGTCGTCTGGTTCTTCTGCGCGAAGAACAGCGCGGAGAAGCCACCGGGTTCATCTTTCTCGGGCAGTGGCAATGCGGGGCGGTTGGTTTTCTGGCCCACCAGCAACTGGTCGTCGTAGAGCTTCTTCACCACCGCACGGGTTTCTTCCACCAGCTTGGTGCCTTCCTTGATGCCGGAATCCATCATCGTCAGGTAGGTCTCGGCGAAACGCGGCGAGTGGAACTGTGAACAGGTTCCAACCCAGGCCGTCTTGCGATCCTTGAACCATGGATCTTCGAGGTTGTCCGCGATGGACTTCATCGGCAGGAAGGCCCAGCGCACCTTGCGAACCACGTTGTGGGTGAACTCGCCCTTGAATTCGAAGTGGCAGTTCTGGCAGGTGGGGCCGGTGACGCCGCCCTTGTCGATCTGATCGGCCAGGCGCGCATTCCAGTTCCACTGGTCGCCGAGCGTCTGGTATTGGGTGCCGTGCTTGGACAGCATGTACTGTTCGAACTCGTTGTGGTCCACCCCGTTGTGGCAGGTTGCACAGGCCTCGGGCTTGCGCGCCTCGACGGTCGAGAATTCGTGCCGTGTATGACAGTTGTCGCACTTGGTCTGGTTGGTGTGGCACATCGTGCAGCTGGCTGCGACCTCGCGTTGCTGCAGCGCAGCCCAGGTCGCCGTTTCGACGTTCGCCGTGTAGTCGACCGTGTGCGACGGGTGCCCTTGGTCCCACTGCTTCTGCGGCCAGATCAGCGTATCGCGCTCCGACTCGGCTTCCGCGAACTGGCGCACGTGGCAGGTACCGCACACCGCGCGGTCGGGCATGCGCAGGTCCTTGGCATGGTTTCCGCCCTTCGCGCCCACGCCCATGTGGCAGTCGGTGCATTGCACTTCGTTGAGCTTCGCGCCCTGAGCCAGCAGGTTCTGCGAGCGCAGGTTGTCTTCGACCTCGACGATGATTTCCTTCTTGTAGGCGCGCACGTCCGAGTCGGGCAGCGCGCGGATCTTGTCGAGATTGGCATGGACGCTTTTCTCCCACGATTTCACCCAGCCGTGCGTCACCGTGGTGTGGCAGCCGAGACACTGTTCGCGCGTGACGTCGATGTTGATGTTCGGGGGTTTGTAGAAGAGGCTGGGCGCAAGGTACATGTCCATGGGAATCGGTTCCCAGAACTTGGCATGCTTGCCTTTGGTCAGCTCCGCGCGATAGCGCTTCGAGAGCGCGTCGAAAAGCTCGTTCGGCGACGCGTCGCGGGTCAGCCCGAGCGCCTTGACGGTTTCCTCGGGGACCGAATCCCAGACCTTTGCGGCCGCAGGAGACTGGAAGGCCAGCATCGACGCGGCCAACAACACAATACCGAGCAGACGTGAGAGCATATTTCCTCCATCCCGCACGACCTTCAGGCGTGCAGCCTTCACTATGGACATTTGGTTGAACAAACCAAGGGCCATACCTTGATAACCTGTTGGTACCGTACTTTCCCGAAGATCGGCCACGCTGGCCGGCGCGGTGGCGGGTTGCGCGATGAATTGGCGCAGGCGGGCCGATGCGGCGCTGGTGCGCTGCCATCGAGCGCTGCGTCGATCGATGATCCGGTTCAGGGGCGCGTCGCGCAGCCCGGCCGATTCAGCGGTGACTTGTGGTCCGAGAGAGCGAGCGGCCCTCGCCGCGATGGGGCGCTGCCTACAATCCG
>JBDSBD010000192.1:0-5071 GCA_039921765.1 Burkholderiaceae bacterium | reverse complement strand
ACTTCATCCTCGATGTGGCCGACCGCGTGCTGCTCCTGGAGAAGGGGGCCATCACGACCGAACTCACGGCTCAGCAACTGCGCGATCCGCGATCGCTGTCGCGGCTCCTGGGGTTTGGTGTGGGGCGTTCGGCGCGTCGACCCGTCCAATCCGTCGCCGCGGGGCCTGGCCGGGATCGCGACCTGGTGGCCTCGACCGTACCGGCGCAGACGACCACCGCCAATCATCCTCATTCTCTGGAAGGCAGACCCATGACCCTACGCCGCCCCAATGTCGACCAGCTTCGCGAGATTGCGGCTGCGCTGCACATGCACCCCACCGACACAGAGCTGGCGGAGTATCTCGCTCTGATGGAAGCGAACTTCCTGGCCTACGACCGGGTTGACCAGCTCCCGGATTTCCTGCCTGCGGTCAAGTACCCACGCACGCCCGGACGTCGGCCTCCCGCGAGCGAGAACCTGATGAACGCGTGGTACGTCAAGACGGACATCCCCGGCGCGGCCACCGGTCCGCTTGCCGGCAGACGCGTGGTGGTGAAGGACAACATCGCGCTGGCCGGCGTGCAGATGATGAACGGCGCCTCGACGCTCGAAGGCTACGTGCCCGAGGTGGATGCCACGGTGGTGACACGCATCCTCGACGCCGGCGGCACGATTGCCGGCAAGGCCCACTGCGAGTACTTCTGTTTGTCGGGGGGCAGCCACACGAATGCGACGGGGCCGGTCCACAACCCGTGGCGGATGGGGTACATCGCCGGCGGCTCTTCGTCGGGCTGCGGCGCACTGGTGGGGGCGGGCGAGATCGAACTGGCGATCGGTGGCGACCAGGGAGGTTCGGTGCGCATCCCGGCTGCGTTCTCGGGTTGCTATGGCATGAAGGGCACGTTTGGTCTGGTGCCCTACACCGGTGCGATGCCCATCGAGGCCACCATCGACCACCTCGGGCCGATGACCTCCACGGTGGCGGACAACGCGCTTCTTCTCGAGGTGATCGCGGGCGAAGATGGGCTCGATCCGCGCCAGTACGCGCCGCAGACGGCACGCTATACGCAGGCGCTGAATCGCGGCGTGGAAGGTCTGCGCATCGGCGTGCTGCGCGAAGGTTTCGGTTTGCCCAACAGCGAGGCGGCCGTCGACGCCAAGGTCCGTGCCGCGGCCGACCGCCTGGCGCGCGCTGGCGCGCTCGTGAGCGAGGTGAGCGTTGCTATGCATCTGGACGGGCCGGCCATCTGGACACCGATCACGCTCGAAGGCCTGCAGGCGCAATTGATGAACGGTAACGGTATGGGCTTCAACTGGCGCGGCATGTATCTCACCAGCCTGATCGATAAACATGCCGGCTGGCGCGCCAGGGCGGACGAGCTCTCGCCCTCGCTGAAGATATCCATGTTCGTCGGCAGTTGGGCCCTTCGCAACCACCGGGGACGCTTCCACGCGAAAGCACAGAACCTGTCGCGCCAGCTGCGCCTGGCCTACGACGCGGCGCTGGAGAATTTCGATCTGTTGCTGATGCCCACGGTTCCGATGACAGCTCAGCCGATCCCCAAGCCGGGCGCTACCATCTCCGAAGTCATCACCCGGGCGTTCGAGATGGTGGGCAACACGGCGCCCTTCAATGCGACTGGGCACCCGGCGATGAGTGTTCCTTGCGGCCTGGTCGATGGCCTGCCCGTCGGCATGATGCTGGTGGGGAGATACTGGGACGAGGTCACTCTGTACCGCGCCGCGGCGGCGTTCGAGCGCGCGGGCGACTGGAAGACGATGTGAACGCCAATCCATTCTCCAGCTTTCCTGCTGCCGACGACTCGAGAGCGCAGCGCCCTTCGGATGGAATGTCGCATGTGCGAGGTTCGCAGACCCCGCCTCTGGTCGACTGGACCATCGACGCGCTGTTACGCCGCGTGGCAGACGAACATGGCGCGCGTGACGCGTTCGTGTTCATCGAGCAGGGTGTGCGGTGGTCCTGGCGGCAGCTGTCGAACGAGGTCGATCGGCTGGCTGCGGGCTTGCTCAGTCTGGGGGTGGCGCGCGGCGACCGCGTGGGAATCTGGTCACCCAATCGCTCGGAGTGGGTGCTGGTGCAGTTTGCGACGGCGCGCATAGGCGCCATCCTGGTGAACATCAACCCGGCGTATCGACTGGCCGAGCTCGAATATGCGCTCGACAAGGTTGGCGTCAAGGTTCTGTTTGCGGCGACTGGCCTGAAGACGAGCGACTACCTGGCGATGCTGGAAACGCTCGCGCCCGAACTCGGGCAGTGCGCACCGGGCGATCTGCGATCCGTGAAGGTGCCGGCCTTGCGCGCTATCGTGCAGTTCGGCCTTGCGGCGCGCTCGGGAATGTTCACCTTCAAGGAGGTTGCGGACATGGCCGGCCCGGCGCAGGTGCAGCGCCTGGCCCTGCTGAGTGCGCAGCTCGACACGCAGGATGCCATCAACATCCAGTTCACCAGCGGCACCACCGGGCAGCCCAAGGGCGCAACGCTGACACACCATAACGTCGTCAACAACGCGCGTTTCGTGGCGGCCGCGATGCGCCTCGCGCCCAACGACCGGCTGTGCGTCACGGTTCCGCTCTATCACTGCTTCGGTATGGTTCTCGCGGTACTGGCCTGCACGTCCACCGCCAGCTGCCTGGTGTTTCCCGGTGAATCATTCGATCCGGTTGCAACCCTGGACGCTGTCGAGCGCGAGCGTTGTACCGCCTTGCATGGCGTGCCGACGATGTTCGTGGCCATGCTGGGCAATGCGCGGTTCGCCGAGTTCGACCTGAGGAGTTTGCGCACCGGCATCATGGCCGGCGCCCCGTGCCCGGTCGAGACCATGAAGCGTGTCGTGGCCGACATGCACATGCGCGAGGTCACGATCGCCTACGGCATGACCGAAACCTCGCCGGTGTCGTTCCAGAGCGCGGTGGATGATTCGCTGGAACATCGCGTGGCCACCGTCGGGCGAGTGCAGCCTCATCTCGAGGTCAAGACGGTGGACGCCGAAGGTGCATTGGTGCCCATCGGTACGGCGTGCGAGCTGTGGACCCGTGGCTACTCGGTGATGCGCGGCTACTGGGGCGACGACGCCAGGACGCGTGAGGCAATCGTTGACGGATGGATGCGCACCGGCGACCTCGCCACGCTGGACGCCGACGGCTACTGCAACATCGTCGGCCGGCTCAAGGACATGGTGATCCGCGGTGGGGAGAACATCTATCCACGCGAGATCGAGGAGTTCCTGTACCGCCATCCCAGTGTCTCGGAAGTGCAGGTGTTCGGTGTCCCCGATGCGAAGTACGGTGAGGAACTCTGTGCCTGGATCGTTGCCAAGGCCGGCGCGCGACCGACGGAGTCCGAGGTGCGTGAGTTCTGCCGCGGCCAGATCGCGCACTACAAGATCCCGCGCCACATCCGGTTCGTCGATGCGTTGCCCATGACCGTGACGGGCAAGGCGCAGAAGTTCGTGATGCGCGACGCGATGATCAAGGCGCTGAGCCTCGAGGGCGCCAACATCACCTGAACCCGTACGCAGCGAGCCCTGCGCGCCGCGCTCGGCGCTGCATCGGGTCAGGGAATCGGCCGGCTCTCGGCAGTGGGAACCTCCCCGCACCCAAGTCGCTACATCTGCGTCAGCTTGAGCCGCTGCACCTTGCCCGACGGGCCGCGCGGCAGATCGTCGACGAAGCGGAACACGCGCGGTGTCTTGTAGGGGCCCAGGTGCTGGAGGCAGTGGGTGCGCAGCTCCTCCTCGGTGCAGTCGGCGCCAAGGCGCAGCACGACACAGGCCATGATCTCCTGGCCGTAATGCCGGTCGGGGATGCCGACCGCCGCTGCGTCGAGCACCGCCGGGTGGCGCAGCAGCGCTTCGTCGATCTCGCGCGGCGCGATGTTCTCGCCGCCCTTGATGATCAATTCCTTGATGCGCCCGGTGACGAAGAAAAAGCCGTCGGCGTCGCGGTGGCCGAGATCGCCGGTGCGCAGCCAGCCATCCGGCGTGAAGCTCGCGCGCGTCGCTTCCTCGTTCTTGAAGTAGCCGGCCATCACGTTTGGGCCGCGGATCGCCAGCTCGCCGCGCTGTCCATCGGGCAGCGGCTGGAACTGCGCGTCGATCACGCGCGCCTCGCAGCCGGAGGCGCGGCCCACCGAGCCGATCTTGCGACGTGCAGGCTCCAGCGGATTCGAGAACGTCGGCGCGACCGTCTCGGTCAGGCCCATGGTCTCGATGATGCCGATGCCGAACTTGCGCTCGAACGCACGGTGGTGTTCGACCGGAAGCGCCGCCGACGCCGAGCGGCAGAATCGGATGCGTGCCAGCGTGTCGCGCGCCGGCACCTTGCCCTCGAGCAGGTACGAGATGATGGTGGGCACGACATTGATCCAGGTGCACGCGTGGTCGATGGCCTGCGCCCAGAACCGGGCGGCCGAGAACTTCGGCGCCATCGCGAGGCTCCCGCCCTGCGCCAGCGGCGCGAGCATCGTCACCGCGAAGGCATTGATGTGATAGAGCGGCAGCACCGCCAGCACGCGGTCCTCGGCGCTCAGCGCATGCTCGGTGCTGATCGCCCGCGCGTTCGCCGCGAGGTTGGCCTGCGTCAGCATCACGCCCTTGGGCTGGCCGGTGGTGCCCGAGGTGTACATCAGCAGCGCCAGCGCATCGGCGGCGGGCATGGGTGGGTCGGCAGACATGTCGGCCGCCGCGTCTTCGCCGGGCAGTTCGAGTGCGGCGGGGCCGGCCACGATCAGCGTCACCGGGCGGTCGAGCGCGGCCACGATCGCGCTCACTCGCGCCTCCCATTCGGGCGCCACGACCACCAGCTTGCAGTCCGAATGCGCGATCACATAGCGCATCTGCTCGGGCTGCGCCAACAGGTTGACCGGGTTGACGCAGCGCCCGCCCCACATCGTGCCGAGCAGCACACGCAATGTGTTCAGGCCATTGGGCATCACCACCGACACCGTGTCGCCTGCGGCCACGCCGTGGCGCTGCAACAAGGCCGCCACGCGGCGGCAGGCGCGCTCGAGGTCGGCGTGACTCAACACGACATCGCTATCGGTGGCCAGTGCGTACGCGGCGCTGCCGCGC
>JBDSBD010000191.1:0-11375 GCA_039921765.1 Burkholderiaceae bacterium | reverse complement strand
CGCCATCGGGGTGCTGGCCGGCTCGGGCATCTGGCTCGTCCTGCGCCCGCGCACGTTCCAGGTCCTGATGGGCCTGGCGCTGTTGTCGTATGCCGTCAACCTGTTCATCTTCGCGATGGGCAGCCTGTCGATCGGCCAGGAGCCGATCGTCGTGACCGGCCTGGCACCCGACCTGCAGCACTACACCGATCCGATGCCGCAGGCCCTGGTCCTGACCGCGATCGTGATCGGCTTCGCGACCACGGCCCTGTTCCTGGTCGTGCTGCTTGCGTCGCGGGGCCTGGCGGGCACCGACCACGTCGACGGCGAGGAAGACGAGCCATGATCGGCGGCCTGCCACTCGGGATGCCGCATCTGATCGCGGCGCCGATCCTGCTGCCGCTGCTGAGTGCCGCGCTGATGCTATTGATGGGGGAGCGACGCAGGCCGTGGAAGGCGCTCATCAACGTGGCGGCGAGCTTGGGCGGTCTGGTCGTGGCGGTCCTGCTGCTGCGCTGGGTTGACGGCGACGGCGCCTTTGGCGACGGCGCAAGCGGCGCGATCGGGACGATCGGCGTGTACCTGCCGTCCAACTGGCAGGTGCCGTTCGGCATCGTGCTGGTGGTGGATCGACTCTCGGCGCTGATGCTCGTCGTCACGGCCCTGGTGAGCCTGGCTTGCGTGCTCTTCTCGGTGGCGCGCTGGCAGCGTGCCGGCGTGCATTTCCACCCGCTCTTCCAGCTCCAGCTGATGGGCCTGAACGGCGCCTTCCTGACCGCCGATCTCTTCAACCTGTTCGTCTTCTTCGAGGTCATGCTGGTCGCCTCCTACGGTTTGCTGCTGCATGGCTCGGGCCGCGCGCGCGTGCACGCCGGGCTGCACTACATTGCGGTCAACCTGCTTGCGTCGTCGCTGTTCCTGATGGAGTCGCCGTGCTCTACGGCGTGACCGGCACCTTGAACATTGCCGACATGGCGCAGCGCATCGGCCTCATTGGCCTGGATGACCGCGGCCTGCTGCATGCCGGCGCGGCGCTGCTCGGGCTGGCCTTCCTCGCCAAGGCGGCGCTGTGGCCGTTGAACTTCTGGCTCGTGCCCGCGTACGCAGCCGCAAGCGCGCCGGTCGCGGCGTTGTTTGCGATCATGACCAAGGTCGGCATCTACGCGGTGCTGCGCCTGTGGACCTTGTTCTTCCCCCCCGGCAGCGGCGAGGCGGCGCTGTTCGGTGCCGACGTGCTGGTCTGGGGCGGGCTGGCCACGCTCGGTTTCGGCGCGATCGGGGTGCTGGCCTCGCACCGCCTGAGCCGGCTCGCCGGCTTCAGCCTCATCGTGTCGTCGGGCACGCTGCTCGCCGCGATCGGATTCGAGCGGGTCGCGCTCACCGGCGGGGCGCTGTTCTATCTGGTCAGTTCGACCCTTGCCGTGAGCGCGCTGTTCCTGCTGATCGAGCTGGTGGAGCGCTCGCGCCAGAACGGCGGCGAGCTTGCGCTGCCCGAGGTTGCGCCCGAAGGAACCCCGTTCGGGGTCGGGATGATCGACACCCCGCTGCCACCGGCGGACGCGAACCTCGACGATCTGGAGCACGCGCTGGTCGGGCAAACGATTCCGGCCGCGATGGTGTTCCTCGGCCTGAGCTTCATGCTCTGCACCTTGCTGATCACCGGCCTGCCGCCGCTGTCGGGCTTCGTCGCAAAGTTCGCGATGCTGTCAGCGCTGCTTGATCCGGCGGGCATGGGTATTGGCGTGAGCGCGGGTGCTTCGGGGGCAGCTCCGGAGATCGCGGCATGGGTCTTCCTGGCGCTGCTGATCGGCTCGGGGCTGGCTGCGATGATCGCGCTTTCGCGCAGCGGCATCCGGTACTTCTGGGCCCCGCAAGAGCGGCCGCCGCCGCGTCTGCGCGTCATCGAGTGCGCGCCGGTCGTGGCGCTTCTTTTGGCGTGCGCTGCGCTCATGGTGGGCGCCGGACCGGCGCTGCGTTATGCGCGGTCGGCGGCCGAGTCGCTGCATCAACCGTCGCGCTATATTGACGCGGTGATGTCGACGCGGCCGGTGCGGCTGCGGGCGACCGTGAAGGGCGCGCCCTCATGAAGCGCCTGTTTCCCGCGCCCTGGCTCTCGTTCGCACTGTTCGCGCTGTGGCTGGCGCTGAACCACTCGACCAGCCCGGCGCAGTTGCTGATGGGCGTGATCGTCGGTGTCGGGGTGCCCTGGCTGAGTGCGCCGCTGCGACCCCAGCGCGGCGGTCTGTCGAGCCCGCTCGTGTTGCTGCGCCTCATTGCCCACGTGGGGCTGGACGTGATCGCCGCCAGCCTGCTGGTCGCGCGCGGTGTGCTGAGCTTGCCGCGGCGCGATCCGCGCAGCGCGTTCGTCACGATCCCGCTCCAGATGCGCAGCACGCACGGCCTGGCGGCGCTGGCCGTGATCACCACGGTGACGCCCGGGACGGTCTGGTGCGTGCTGGCGCACGATGGCGGCTGGCTGATGCTGCATGTCTTCGACGTGAGCGACGAGGCGGACTTCATCGCGCACTACAAGCAGCGCTACGAACGCCCGCTGATGGAGATTTTCGAATGAGTCTGTTGCTTTCCGGTGCGATCTTCGCCACGTTGGCCTGTTACACGGTCACGATGGTGTTGTCCTTGCTGCGCCTGCTGCGCGGCCCGTCGGCCCAGGACCGCGTGCTTGCGCTCGACTTCGTGTATGTGAACGGCATGCTGGTCGTGCTGGTACTCGGCATCCGTTATGCAAGCAACATGTACTTCGAGGTCGCGCTGCTGATGGCGCTGTTCGGCTTCGTCGGCTCGGCCGCACTGGCCAAGTTCCTGCTGCGCGGGGAGGTGATCGAATGACGCCCGCGGCGCTGCCGCTGTGGATCGAAATTCCGGTCGCCGTGCTGTTGCTGGCGAGCGGCGTGCTGTCGCTGATCGGCGCGGTCGGGCTGCTGCGCCTGAAGAGCTTCTTTCAGCGCATGCATTCGCCCGCACTCGCCTCGGGCCTGGGCGCCTGGTGCGCGGCGCTGGCCTCGATCCTGTACTTCTCGACGCTTCAATCGCGCTGGGTGCTGCACGCCTGGCTGATCGCCATCCTGCTGGCCATCACCGCTCCGGTGACGACGACCTTGCTTGCGCGCGCGGCTCTGTTCCGAAAACGCGAGGCCGACGCAAATCAAGCCGAGTCGGTGAATGACGAGTCGCTGCAATAGCGGCCCGCGCTTTCACACCCGCGATCATTGCGGCGCGAGCTGTACGCATTGCCGGTCGGCCTGACGGCGTCGCGCGGTCAGGCCGCTACAGCAGCGCGTAGGTCGTCGTGGCGTGCGCCGCGAGCTGGCCCGCGCCGGTCTCGATGTGGATTTCACCGAACACGAGGCTCTTGCCCAGGCGCAACACCCGCGCGGACACGCGTGCCGCGCCTGCGTCGGGCGCCACCGGGCGCAAGAAGCTGGTCTGCATCTGCACCGTGGTCATCGGCCGGAAGGTGCCCAGCTGCGAGGTCACGGCGAGCACCATCGCGGTGTCGGCCGCCGCCATCAAGGTCTGGCCCGACATCACGCCGCCCGCGTGGACGTGCTTGGGCGCGACCGGCAGCGCCAGCACCACCTCGCCGCGGCGGGCCTCGATCAGCTGCAGGTCCAGCTCGCGCACCCAGGTCGAGAACACATGGGTGAGCGTGTGTTCGAGCAATGCGGAATCAGCGGGGGAAGAGGTGTCCATGGCGGGGTCTGCAAATGGGGCAGTATGCTTGAGGGATGGTCGGCGACCCGAAGAGACGGCATCGCAATCGGGCAGGCAGGCCTGTCCAGGGCCTCGGATGACTTTAAAAGGAGAGCGTGAATGAAGAAGGTGTTCGAAAGCGCCGCTGCGGCGCTCCAGGGTGTCGTGAAGGACGGCCAGCTCATGGCCGTCGGCGGCTTCGGCTTGTGCGGCATCCCCGAGGCGTTGATCGCCGCGCTGCGCGACTCGGGCGTGAAGAACCTGACGGTGATCTCGAACAACGCTGGCGTCGATGGCTTCGGCCTGGGCCAGCTGCTCAACACGCGCCAGATCAAACGCATGATCGCGAGCTACGTCGGCGAGAACAAGGAGTTCGAACGCCAGTTCCTTGCCGGTGAGCTGGAGCTCGAGTTCACGCCGCAAGGCACCTTGGCCGAAAAGCTGCGCGCTGGCGGCGCCGGTATCCCGGCGTTCTTCACCAAGACCGGCGTCGGCACGCTGGTCGCCGAAGGCAAGGAAACGCGCGAGTTCGACGGCCACACCTATGTGATGGAGCGCTCGCTCGTGCCCGATGTCTCGCTCGTGAAGGCCTGGAAGGCCGATCAGAGCGGCAACCTTGTGTTCCGGCGCACCGCGCGCAACTTCAACCCGGCCGTGGCAATGGCGGGCAAGGTCACGATCGTCGAGGTCGAGGAGATCGTGGCAACCGGCACGTTCGATCCCGACGCCGTGCACCTGCCGGGAATCTACGTGAACCGCATCGTGCTCAATGCGCATCCGGAAAAGCGCATCGAGAAGCGCACCGTGACCGAAAAGGCAGCCGCTTGAGGCCGCTGCCCCGGGTCTGACAACCCATCCCCGATCCCCGAACGGCGCCACTTCGCGCCCGCTCTTCACCCTATCCGAAGGAGGCCCACCATGGCCTGGACCCACGATCAGATGGCCGCACGCGCGGCCAAAGAATTGCAAGACGGCTTCTATGTCAACCTGGGCATCGGCTTGCCGACCAAGGTGGCCAACTTTGTATCGCCCGATATCGAGGTCTGGCTGCAAAGCGAGAACGGCATGCTCGGCATCGGCCCGTTCCCGACCGAGGATCAGATCGACGCCGACCTGATCAACGCCGGCAAGGAGACCGTGACCACGCTCCCCGGCTCCTCGATCTTCGGCTCGCACGACAGCTTCGCGATGATCCGCGGCGGCAAGATCAACCTGAGCATCCTGGGCGCGATGCAGGTCAGCGCCAAGGGCGATCTGGCCAACTGGATGATTCCCGGCAAGATGGTCAAGGGCATGGGCGGCGCGATGGACCTGGTGGCCGGCGTGGAGCGCGTGCTGGTGCTGATGGAGCATGTCGCGCGGAAGAAGGACGGCACGACCGACCTGAAGCTCATTCCCGAGTGCACGCTGCCACTGACCGGCGTGGGCGTGGTCAGCCGCATCATCACCGACCTGGGGGTGCTCGACGTCACACCCGAAGGCCTGAAGGTGGTCGAGCTTGCCGACGGCGTGACGCGTGAGGAAATGCAGTCCAAGACCGGGGTTCCCCTGCACTGATCTGCCGAGTCGAAGCGCCGATGCGATGGCGCAGCGCAGGCGGCTCGTGCCTGGGACGGCTCCGCACAGATCCAAGGCTGCACACTCGCACGACGACGCCGGTACTGGGTTTCGGCGCCAC
Source organism: Burkholderiaceae bacterium (assembly GCA_039921765.1). Classification (GTDB taxonomy): domain Bacteria; phylum Pseudomonadota; class Gammaproteobacteria; order Burkholderiales; family Burkholderiaceae_C; genus JBDSBD01. The sequence goes on along the minus strand of JBDSBD010000191.1, from coordinate 6,007 downwards.
GCGCGATCCGCGCCGCGGCCGCGGGCTTCACGCCCTGAGGCCGCGGTCCGCGTCGCTCAGAGCCAGTACTGCCACAGCCTCGCGAGAACCTCCTTGACGCGCGCGTCGAGCGGGCGCTTGCGCCACTGCTCGAGCGTGATCTGCTGTGACTCGGCCAGGTCGGCGTCGAAGGCGGCACGCATGTGCCGGCCGAACTCCGCGCCCAGCACGACGGCGTTGACTTCCTGGTTGTGCAGGAAACTGCGCCAGTCGAGGTTGGTGGAGCCGACGGTGGACCACACACCGTCTATCAATGCGGTTTTCGAGTGCAGCAGTGCGTTCTTGCGCTCGTAGATCTTGATGCCATCGCCCAGCAGGTCGTCGTAGGACGCGCGCCCGGCGTTGAAAACGAGCGCCGAGTCGCTGCGGCCCGGCAGGATCAACTTCACGTCGACGCCGCGGCCGACCGCGTTCTTCAGCGATGCGACGAGTTGCGGGTCGGGCACGAAGTAGGCGTTGGTCAGCAGCACCTCGCGCTCGGCCGAGTCGATCGCCGAGATCAAGGTGGCGTAGATCAGGCTGTAAGGTTCATCGGGCGAACTGCCGATCGCGTGCACCACCTCGGAGCCCCGTGGCGTCAGCGGCGGGAAGAAGTTTCGCGCGGCGAGCGCTTCGCCCTTCTGCTTCTTCCAGGTTTCCAGATAGAGCTTCTGGAACTCGGCGACGACCGGCCCTTCGATCTGCAGATCGGTGTCGCGCCATGGCTGCGCCTTGTCGGACCGATGACTGGAGCGCTGGCTGAACGAACCGCCCGAATACACTGCGCTGATGTTGATGCCACCGAGGAACACGGTCTTGCCGTCGACGATCAGCAGCTTGCGGTGATCGCGCTGATTCACGTCCCAGCCGGCCTTGGCGGTGAGCGGGTTGACGGGGTTGAACTCGAGCAACTGGATGCCGGCGTCGCCCAGGCGCTTGAAGAATTCAACCGGTGTGCCGAGCGTGCCCACGCTGTCGCGGATCAGGCTGACCTGCACGCCGGCACGTTGCTTCTTGATCAGCGCCTCGGCGAAACGCTGACCCACCTCATCGTCTTCGAGGATGTAGGTCTCCATGTTGATGTGATCGCGCGCCGCTTCGATGGCCTTGAACATCGCCTGGTAGGTGCTGGGACCATCCTGCAGCAACTGCACCTTGTTGCCCGCCAGCAGCGGGCTGGCGGAGATGGCCTGCTCGAGCGCGAGGTGGCGCTCCAAGACATCGGTCTGGCGGCCACCTTTGCGCAGGCCCTCGAGAATCTGCTGGCTGCGTTTTGCAGAAAGCGGGCCGCGCGCCCCTTCGATGCGCGGCGCCGGGTGCGTGCGCGCCATGTCGGGCACGATCCGCGGCAGCGAGCTGCAGGCACTCAGCATCAGCAGCGACGCGCCCGCCAGCCACAAGCCCCACCGCGGAAAGCCCGAATGTTTCATGCTTGCGCTCATTGCGCTCATTGCGCTCATTGCGCGCGTGGCCGTGCCAACACGCCAGCGGCCGCCGCGACCAGCGCCGGCCCGTGATAGATGAAACCGGTGTAGATCTGAACCAGGTCGGCGCCGGCAGTGATCTTGGCCTGCGCGTCGGCGGCGCTCATCACGCCACCCACGCCGATGATCGGGTAGCCGGCTCCGAGCGCGGCGCGCAACTGCCCGATCACCCGGTTCGAGGCCCCGAACACCGGTGCGCCCGAGAGTCCACCCGCCTCCAGACCGTGCTGGAGCGCCTTCACGGCGTCGCGCGTGACGGTCGTGTTGGTGGCGATCACGCCGTCGATCGCGTGGCGCTGCAGCGTGGCCGCGATCGCGCCGACCTGCGCCGCATCCAGATCCGGAGCGATCTTCACGAAGATCGGCACGTTGCGCCCGTGCCGATCGGCGAGCCGCGCCTTGCGTTCCTGCACCGCGCCGAGCAGTGCGTCGAGCGCGGCGTCGCCTTGCAAGCTGCGCAGGTTCTGCGTGTTCGGGCTGGAGATGTTGATGGTGATGTAGTCGGCCTGGCCGTACACCGCGTCCAGGCACAGCAGGTAGTCGCGCGTCGCGTCCTCGATCGGTGTGGTCGCGTTCTTGCCGATGTTCAGGCCGAGCACGCCACCGCGCTGGCGGAATTTCGCGCGCTTCACGTTGGCAAGGAAAACCTCCAGCCCGTCATTGTTGAAGCCCAGTCGGTTGATCAGCGCCTGCGCCTCGGGCAGGCGGAACATGCGCGGCCTGGGGTTGCCGCCCTGCGCCTTCGGGGTCACGGTGCCCACTTCGATGAAGCCGAATCCAACCGCCCCCAGGGCGTCGATGCAGCGGGCGTTCTTGTCCAGCCCAGCGGCCAGTCCGATGCGGTTCGGGAAGGTCAGGCCGGCCAGCACAACCGGATCAATGACGCGCGCCTGTGACCACAGGCACTGCAGCGGCGTGTTCTGCAGCCGTTCCAGCGCGTCCAGGGTCAGCTCGTGGGCGCTCTCCGGGTCGAGCCCGAACAGGAAAGGGCGGGCGAGGGCATAGGGCAGCAGCGGCATGATCGGCATTGTCGCAAAGCGCCTGCAGGGAAGGCATGGCAGCAACGCGGGCGCTGTGCGCGCGCCATACTTCGCACCAACCCAACGACTTTGAGGACGACAGACATGGCGGAAGAACGGCTCGAGCGCGACAGTTTCGGCGAGATCGCGGTCGCGAACACGGCGCTCTGGGGCGCGCAGACGCAGCGCTCGCTGCATCACTTCAAGATCTCCACCGAGCGCATGCCGCGCGAGTTGCTGATGGCACTGGCGCGAGTCAAGCGCAGCGCGGCGCTGGTGAACCGCGAGCTCGGGGTGCTCGACGCCGAGAAGGCCGGCGCCATCATCGCGGCCGCGGATGAAGTGCTTGCCGGTCGGCACAACGCCCAGTTTCCGCTCGCGGTCTGGCAGACCGGCTCGGGCACGCAAAGCAACATGAACATGAACGAGGTGCTTGCGAACCGTGCCTCGCAATTGCTTGGCGGCGAGGTCGGCGAAGCGCGGCGCGTGCACCCGAACGACGACGTGAACCGTGGCCAGTCGTCGAACGACGTGTTTCCGACCGCGATGAGCGTGGCCACGGTGTGCGCGATCGAGGAGCGGCTGCTGCCGGCCCTCGGAGCGCTGCGCGACACGCTCGCCGCCAAGTCGGCCGCGTTCGCCGATGTCGTGAAGATCGGCCGCACCCACTTGCAGGATGCGACGCCGCTGACACTCGGCCAGGAGATCTCGGGCTGGGTCGCGCAACTCGACCACGGCATCCGTCACCTGCACGCGACGCGGCCGCATCTGCGCGAACTCGCACTCGGCGGCACGGCGGTGGGTACCGGCTTGAACGCGCACCCCGAGTTTGGGGCGCGGGTCGCCGCCGAGTTGGCGCGCGCCACCGGTCACCCGTTCGAATCGGCGCCGAACAAGTTCGAGGCGCTTGCTGCGCACGACGCGATGGTCTTTGCGCACGGTGCGCTGAAGACGATTGCCGCGTCGCTGATGAAGATCGCCAACGACGTGCGCTGGCTGGCCTCGGGGCCGCGCTCGGGCCTGGGCGAGATTTCCATTCCCGAGAACGAGCCGGGCAGCTCGATCATGCCGGGCAAGGTCAACCCGACGCAGTGCGAGGCGCTCACGATGCTGGCGTGCCAGGTGATGGGCAATGACGTCGCGGTGAACCTGGCCGGCGCCTCGGGCAACTTCGAGCTCAACGTCTTCAAGCCGGTGATCATCCACAACCTGTTGCAAAGCGTGCGGCTGCTGGCCGATGGCGCGAAGAGCTTCAACACCCACTGCGCGCAGGGCATCGAGGCCAATCGAGGACGCATCGACGAACTCGTGCAGCGCTCGCTGATGCTCGTCACGGCGCTCAACCCGCACATCGGCTACGACAAGGCCGCGCAGATCGCCAAGAAGGCGCACACCCAGGGCAGCACCTTGCGCGAGGCGGCGGTGGCGTCGGGTTTCCTGAGTGGCGAGGAGTTCGACGCCTGGGTCCGGCCCGAGGCGATGGTCGGGCACCGATAATCGGGGCATGACGCAAGACGAACTGAAAAACCTGGTCGGACAGGCGGCACTCGCGTATGTGAAGACCGGCACTGTGGTCGGCGTGGGCACCGGCTCGACCGTCAACTGCTTCATCGACGCGCTCGCCGGCATCAAGGGGCGCATCCGGGGTGCAGTCTCGAGCAGCGAGCAGAGCAGCGCCCGGCTGCGCGCCCACGGCATTGCGGTGCTCGACGCGAACGAGTTGCAGGGCATCCCGGTCTACATCGATGGCGCCGACGAAATCGATCACCAGGGCTGCATGATCAAGGGCGGTGGCGCGGCGCTGACGCGCGAGAAGATCGTTGCCGACATCGCCGGGCGTTTCGTCTGCATCGCCGACGAAACGAAACTCGTCGGCACGCTGGGCCGTTTCCCGCTGCCGGTCGAGGTGATCCCGATGGCCGTGGCGCAGACCTCCCGCAGGCTGCGCAAGCTGGGCGGCGAGCCGGTGCTGCGCGAAGGCGTGGTGACCGACAACGGCGGGCGCATCATCGACGTGCGGGCCTTGATCATCAACGATCCGGCCGCGCTCGAGCAGGAAATCAACCAGTGGCCGGGCGTCATCAGCGTGGGAATATTTGCGCGCAATCGCGCCAGCGTTTGCCTGCTGGGAACGCCGCGAGGGGTGAAGACCTTGACTTTCGGCTGGCCGGGCGAATCTGCGACCTTGAAAAGCGCGTAACCTCGGGGCTGGCGCAATCTTTTATCCGATTTCAGCATTGACCATAAGGACGGCCCATGGCCAAACCAAATTATTCGTTCGAAAAGCGCCAGCGCGAACTGGCAAAGAAGAAGAAAAAGGAAGAGAAACTGAGGGAGAAGGCCGGCCGCAAGGTCGGTGATCTGGCGCCCGATGACGCGCCAAGTGATGACGCCACGACCGGCGCGGCGCCCGTCGGAGGCCGGCCGCCCGCACTCTGACGGGAACTGACGTGACCAGGCGCCGCATGCCTTCCAAGGCAGCTGCGCCGGCTTCACGAACAAGCGCGGGGCCGCCGCAGGTTTTCTTGCTCCCCCGTGGGGACGCAGACGCGGCAAGGCGGCCACCCAGGGGTCGCTCGATCGAAGGGACGGCCGAGGCGGGTGCCGGCGAGGCCCCGAACCCGCCGTCCGCCGCGCGTGCTGCCTATGCGCCGGCGCTGAATGCGGGCCTGCAGGCCACGTCCGCGCGGGTTCAGGAGATGCATCAGGCGATCGCCGGCAAGGCCTTCGGCAACCTGCTTCGCATCCCGGGCCTGGGCGTACCCACCCGCATCGTGCAAGGCGTACACGATGCGATCGCCCAAGGTGTCTACGCGGCGGTACGCCAGGGTGGCCACGCCGCGCTGACCCTCGCCGCGGGCGTTGAGCGCCAGATGAGTGGCAGCCGGACGCGTGCCGCCCGGCGCGCGCGAGCTGGGGTTGCGCAGCGCCCTCAATGGGGTGGCCGGCGATTCGCTCGCGGCCGTGGACAGCACGCTGGCGGTCCGGATGGAGCTGCGCGCGGGTGGAGCTGCGCTCGCGCTGACGCGTGCCTCGCTGGCTGGCTTGCGGCCGCGCGTCTGCGTGTTCATTCACGGCTTGGCCTGCGACGAGCTGAGCTGGAACCGGCGCGCCGCGGCTTGGCAGGGGTCGGCTTGGGCACATCGGCTGCGAGCGGACCAGCCACTTCAATACGGCGCACTGCTGGAGCACGAGCTCGGCGTCAGCGCAGTCTTCCTGCGCTACAACACGGGGCTTGCGATCGACACCAGCGCGCAGCAGCTCGCGGCGCTGCTCGGGCGTGTCGTGCAGGCCGCGCCGCAGGTGCGCGAATGGCTGCTGATCGGCCACAGCATGGGTGGATTGGTGGCGCGACGCGCGCACGACATCGGCGTGTCGACCCAGCTGGCTTGGGTGCGGCGCGCGCCCATGATCGTGTGCCTCGGCTCGCCGCACCATGGTGCGCCGCTCGCCAAGGTCGGTGCGCTGGCGACCGCGGTACTGAAC